>NZ_AEPN01000119.1:0-1048 GCF_000185925.1 Paracoccus sp. TRP
CACGCCGACCGCGCCGGAGTGGTGAAAGCTCTTCACGTCCGGCCGGGCGAACAGATCGACGCGAAGGATCTCATGGTCGAGATCGAATAGGAAGAAAGAGGGCTTGGCACCCTGCAATAATTATTGCAGGCTTGGCGGCAGAGGAACGCCATGTCAACAAGCCACCCGCCGCAGGATTACGAAGAGCTGATCCGCATCATCCATGATCGCCACGATCAGATGAGCAAGACCTATCAGCGCATCGCCGTCTATCTGACCCAGAACCCCAACGAGGTCGCCGTCCATTCGGTGAATGCCATCGCCGAGCGCTGCGGCATTCACGCCTCGAGCTTCGTGCGCTTCGCGCAATCCCTGGGCTACAAGGGCTTCAAGGAATTGCAGGCGCTGTTCCAGAAGCGCCTGGCCACCGCCGCTCCGGGTTTCGAGGCCCGCGTCAAGGCGCTGGAAACCGAGCTGAAGGGCGCGGGCGATCCGACCGAGATCGGCTTCCTGCGCGACCTGGTGGTGCGCGACATCGCTTCGCTTCAGCAATTGCTGGACGAGGTGAATCCCGAGGACCTGGCGCTGGCCGCCGACCTGCTGGACCGTGCAGACATCATCTACCTGATCGGCCAGTTGCGCTCGTCGCCGGTGGTGGAGCTCCTGCGCTATGTGCTGACCATGCTGGGCAAGCGCTGCGTGCTCTTGGACCCCGGCGGCGGGCTGGCCACGCATATCGGCCGCACCATTCGCAAGACCGACGTGCTGCTGGCGGTCTCGTTTCGCTTCTATGCCAACGAGGTGGTGAACGTGGTCGAGGAAGCGGGGCAGAAAGGCATCGACATCATCGCCATCTCGGACAGCACGCTGTCGCCCCTGGCGCGGTGGGCGCGGGTGCTGTTCCCGGTGCCCGAGCACGATTACACCTTCTCGCGCTCGCTGGCCGCGCCGATGTGCCTGGCGCAGGCGCTGGTGGTGGCCGTCGCTGCCCGCGTGCAGCACAATGACGAGGATCCGCGCATCCCGACCGTGACCGGAACCTAGGTGTTCAGTCCCGGCATTTGGTGGA
>NZ_AEPN01000118.1:0-1055 GCF_000185925.1 Paracoccus sp. TRP
CGGCCTGTTCCGGCGCTATGTGATCCCCCGGATGCAGCAGGGCTGGCACCGACAAGAGCCGCGAAGCGGAAGCCAACCGTCAGCCCGAAGCGCACCTCAATCTGCCTCAGCGCCGAGGCGCACAAATCCCTGCGGATCGAGGCGCTGCGGCGCGACATCACCATGAGCCAGCTGATCGCGCAGGCGCTGGCAAATCATGTTCTCACCTTTGACAGCGCCGACGGATGGAATGCCAGCCCCTCCGGCGGTCTTTCTTTATGCAAGCAAAGCCCAGAACTGCGGGACACCTGCGTCATCAATTGCGGAGCCCCTGATTGCCCGGATCGTCGCGTCATTGTTCATACCGACACCCCATTACAGGCGGGGTTGTGGCCACTCGGACCGATGTTTCAGCACACAAGTTCCGGAGGAACTTTACCGACCTGCCGGAGAGCGGGTTCAGACCCATCATCTGCTCGCTGGCCGAGCATGAAAATCAGGTCTGCGCCGCGTATTCTCAGCAATCGCGACACCAGATCAGAACAGTTGAGAGCTGAGCCAGTCGCTTATCAAGCTGCTGGGCCTGAAGGACTGTTTCTACCTGTTCTGGTTTGTAGCTCCCGACGCGAATCAGGGCCTCAATTGCGCCTCCCAGGCGGCTTATCTCCCACGTGAATGCGGAAATCCCGACGCAAATGGTTAACGCCCTCAAGGTGGTATCGCATCCATAAGAAAGCAGCTGTTACCACCCATAAGGATGAAAAAATCAAACACAACCTACGGGAGATTATAGTTTTTTTGTCCCTTTTCATCCCGAATCCGTGTTAAAAACATGCGGTCGCTCCTGCTTCTGCCCCACCAGATCCAGACCAGAAGCTGTTAACACATTGAAAATGTATTAGCGGCCGCAGATCACAGGCTTTGCATCCCAACCGAAATGCTTTTATGGATAAAGCAGGTCGATCATGTGTGGCTGTTTTAGTGTCTGAGTTGCTGTTCTGCGGGCATTGCAGGACAGTCAGGGTAATGAGGGGTGCTTGCGGATGGCTAGGGCGTGTTGACAAAAGGGATTCACC
>NZ_AEPN01000117.1:0-1066 GCF_000185925.1 Paracoccus sp. TRP
CCCACATTCTCCAAGTAAGTCGCTGATTTCGCTGTCGTAATCGTGATATTTCGCATATAAATCATGGCGTTGACGGCTGCGAGGGGCGCGTTTCATGGATCACCTGGAGGGTGCGGGCTTGGCGCGGGGAGATCGGGTTGATTTCGACCGCCGTGTGCGTCTGGAGTTCCGTGGTGCGCAGATCAGTTCAGACGGTGGCCTGCTGGTGATGCGCGAGCTTGATGACGTGCTCGGCCTGTCCAATCTGGCGTCGGAGGCGCTGCGAGACAGCCGCACCGGGAAGAACACGCTCCATCGGCTTGACGGATTGTTCCGGCAATCGGTGTTCGGACGACTGGCCGGATACGAGGATGTGAACGATGCCGACCGCTTGGCCCTCGATCCCGTGATGCGTCAGGTCGTTGGCGGCAGGGCCGTCGAGGCGCAAGCTGCTTCGGCATCGCAGATGGGACGGTTCGAGACCGAGACGCTGGCTCTGGCCGCGAACCGGGCGGCGCTGGCCGATCTGAACGGCCAATGGATCGACCGGTTTCATGACCGCAACGGGTTGAAATACATCGTGCTGGACATGGACAGCTCGGTCAGCCCCACCCACGGCGATCAGGAAGGTGCTGCCTGGAACGGGCATTTCGACTGCACCTGCTATCACCCCATCTTCTTGTTCAACCAGTTTGGCATGCTGGAGCGCTGCGCCCTGCGTAACGGCAATGTCCACAGCGCCGATGGCTGGCGGGATGTCCTTGATCCCGTCATTGCCCGATATGCTGGCCGCGACCTTGGTGGACGCTTCTTCCGGGCCGACGCTGCCTACGCGATCCCCGCGATCTATATGCGGCTGGAAGAAGCCAGGTTCTTCTACGCCATCCGTCTGCCCGCCAACGCCGTCTTGCGCGAGAAGATCGCGCATCGGCTGACACGGCCCGTGGGACGGCCTTCGCTGACCAAGGTCAAACGGTTCTTCGAGGACTTCGAGTATCAGGCGGCGTCCTGGGACAAGCCGCGCCGCGTCATCGCCAAGATCGAATGGCATCCGGGCGAGCTGTTCCCCAAAGTCGGCTTCATCGTC
>NZ_AEPN01000116.1:0-1071 GCF_000185925.1 Paracoccus sp. TRP
GAGCCTCCGGCAAACCCGGTGCGGTTCAATTACCTGCGCGAGAAGATTGGCACTCGCGACGTCAGAGCCCTTGTCCGAGCAGATGTGATTGCCGCGCAGAGGGCTAATGCGCATAGAACGCGTTTTGCAAATTACATCCCGCAAATGCTTGTCGTGCTCTGCGAGCATGCGATTGATTTAGGTTGGTTAAGTACCAATCCAGCGAAGGGCGTCAAAGCTCTTAAGACCCCAGATGACCGCAAACAGGAGCACCAACCATGGCCCGATTCTGCGGTAGAGCATTTTAGAACTAAAGCCAGCGACTTGTGCCGCCTGATCTTCGAGATCGGAGTTGGGAGCGTCCAGCGCCCCGGCGATTGGGTTGGCTTTCGGTGGGGGGATTATGACGGCGACTCCCTTCGGCTTCGCCAGAATAAGACCAACAAGGCCCTCGTCCTGCCCTGTACTGCCGAGCTCAAGGCTGCATTGGATCAGGCGAGAGCCTCTCTTGGTGCGCTGCCACACCCTGACCGCCCGATCCTGATCAAGCGGGACGGGAACCCCATCAGCTATCGCTACATGGCGGACCTGATGCTGAAAGAACGTAAGAAGTTAGGTCTAGAGGCATACGACCTCCACGCCCTGCGCTATCGCGGAATCAAAGAACTGGCGTGGGCCGGCTGCGATGATGACGAAATTGCAGCCTATTCGGGCCATGCCACCAAAGCCATGATCATGAAGTACGCGGGCGAAGCTCGGCAAGAAATGCGCGCACGTCAGGCAAGGGAGAAGCGCCAATGAACAGAACAGGCACAGAACATAAACCTGATACCCTTGGGTCGGCTACGATTGCCATGTCATTGAAAGTATTGGAGGCGGGTACCGGAATCGAACCGGTCTACACGGATTTGCAATCCGCTGCGTAACCTCTCCGCCAACCCGCCGGAGCCTCGTGTTTGCTAGGGTTTTCGATTGATGGGGTCAAGGGGGTTGTTGCGATCCGCACCTCTTTCCCCGCGAGGTAGGCGGACCCCCGTTCCACGCCGAGGCATGAACGGGGGCTTAGGTCATGTTGACAAATGGCGAAGCCAG
>NZ_AEPN01000115.1:0-1135 GCF_000185925.1 Paracoccus sp. TRP
CGTCTCGACGGAAATCAACACCCGCGCATCTTGCTTACAAGGCAAGCGCTCTACCTGATGAGCTAGATCGGCGAAAATGGTTGCAGCGGCTGGATTCGAACCAGCGACCTAAGCGTTATGAGCGCCCCGAGCTACCTCTGCTCTACGCTGCAAAGCGGCCTGCCGGGTGCGCATCGTTGAGAGGCGGGGCAGGCTCACCCGGATGCTTGCGGCGATCAACCCGCGCAGAGCCGGAGACGGATGGAAGCGGAGGCGCGAGTCGAACGCGCGTGAACGGGCTTATGAGACCCGCCGGGATACCGATCCTCCCCGCTGGAATCAAAAAGCCCGGCGTGAACCGGGCATAATAAAGGCTTTGGCTGCCCCGAGTTTTAACGGAGCAACTCCGGCCAGCACCGCGGCACCGCAGGATAAGGCCAATTCGCGCTTGACACTGGCATATTCTGCGGAACGAATCAAGCCCCTGCTGCCTTCCTGACCGCCAAAGGGTCAAGCTTTACAGGCACAACGCGGCCCATAAGGTCCATTTCCGCCCTGATCACCGGGAACAGGTCTTGGGCATTCTGGACCAGCGCCGAGAAGCGGGCGATTTCGCCGGCAAGCGGCCCCTCCCGGATTTCCAGCAGATCCCCCGGCATGAACGCGGCGTAATCAGCAATAGCCTTGCGGTTGCCCTCGATCCGCTTGGCCTCGTGGTATTTGGCGTCAACGCGATCCCGCAACGCGCTGAACTGACGAACCGCTGCCGATGACAGCCAATGGAACGTGCCGCCGAGGTATCGCACCTGCGACAGGTACCGCATCTGCTGAATGGTCGGGCGGAGCCAGATGTAATTGTGCAGCGCGGGGTACTCATATGGCTCGGCGGTCCGCTGTTTGCCCCGGCGCTCGAACTGGATGCGGGTCCCTCGCCAGTGATCAATCCCGAAGCGGGACAGGTCATCCATCGCCACAAACTCCTTGCCGGTGATGGCGTAGCCCAAAAGGTCCTGCTTGCTCATCTGTCCCTCGTGATCTGCTTGATCTTCTGCCGCGACTTGCGCCGCTCTGCCTGCCGTGCCTTGCGGGCTGCTTCTCGCTCTGCCGCGCTGATGCGGCGTCTGCGCTTGCTTGGGGGTGGGTGGAGGTCGGTCAT
>NZ_AEPN01000114.1:0-1173 GCF_000185925.1 Paracoccus sp. TRP
GGGTCACGTCTCGACGGAAATCAACAATCTCTCGCCCTGGAGCACAACCTCAGTGTTGTTTCAGGAGACATGGCCACTCAAGCCCGACGTAGTTTTTGAGGGCGGGAATCTCGCCCTGAATGGGGAAGCTATCGACTTCCCTGTTGCAGATCTTTGCTTGTTGTCAACGCACCACAAACCAGCGGAGAAGAGCTTCGCGCTTTCGTGGGCGACAAGCGCTGCAACGGCGCAAGTGGCGCGGATGGCAGCCATGATCAGTGCCGAGTACCCGCAACTCTGGCCCGAGAGCGTCCGAGGCCTGATCGTCCAGTCGGCGAGATGGACTAAGGCGATGCGGAAGCACATCGACGGTGCCGAGGGAAAGAAGGCCCGGGCGAAACTTCTTCGCCGATATGGCTATGGCGTACCGAATCTCCGCGCCGCACTTCGAAGCGCCGGCGATGCGCTTACCCTCGTCGCGCAGTCAACGATCCGCCCTTTCGCCGATGGAAAGATGCGCGAGTTGCATTTGCATGAACTGCCCTGGCCGAAGTCGGTATTGACGGAGATGGGAGAGACGCCCGTTCGAGTGCGGGTCACGCTGTCGTATTTCATCGAGCCCAACCCTGGCAGACGTGGTTGGAAGACACGTCACCGCTATGCATCACACGGCTTGCGCTTCGACATGAAACTTCCAACCGAGAGCACAGATGAGTTCCATAAGCGCTTGAACCAGAAAGCGCTCGAAGAAGACGAAGGGAAGCCCGCCCCCGCTGGGGGCCTGGCCGATTGGTACATTGGAGAAGCCCGCAACAAGGGCTCCGTTCACTCTGACATTTGGGTTGGCACCGCTGCGGATCTTGCTGAGCGCGGCGCGATAGGAATCTATCCGGTCTCTGGCTGGTGGAAGGATCAGCCCAAGCGCGATCGAAGCGGACTTGGTGCGCGTTACTCGCTGATTGTCACCATAGAAACCGAAGCCGAAGACTTCGACATCTGGACACCGGTCGCACAGGAGATTGGTGTGGCGGAGCTTGAGGCAGAGGTGGAATTGTAGCCTCTACGCACGACTTCGGCCCCTCTTGCTTCCACAGTGCTTCCACGAGTGTTGGAAACGCAAACGCCGCCCCGGAGGACGGCGCGTAAGCGTTTGGAAACGCAAAGGATTTTGGTTGCGGGGGTAGGATTTGAACC
>NZ_AEPN01000113.1:0-1178 GCF_000185925.1 Paracoccus sp. TRP
ATGGCAAAGGCAAAGTTTGAACGTACGAAACCGCACGTCAACATTGGTACGATTGGTCACGTTGACCACGGCAAGACGACTCTGACGGCAGCGATCACCAAGTACTACGGTGAATTCAAGGCCTACGATCAGATTGACGGGGCCCCTGAAGAGCGTGCTCGGGGTATCACGATCTCGACGGCGCACGTTGAGTACGAGTCCGATACGCGCCACTATGCGCACGTCGACTGCCCCGGCCACGCTGACTATGTCAAGAACATGATCACGGGCGCTGCGCAGATGGACGGCGCGATCCTGGTTGTGAACGCTGCTGACGGCCCGATGCCTCAGACACGTGAACACATCCTGCTGGGCCGTCAGGTTGGCATCCCCTACATGGTCGTTTACCTGAACAAGGTTGACCAGGTTGACGATCCCGAGCTGCTGGAACTGGTCGAGATGGAGGTTCGTGAGCTTCTGTCGTCCTACGACTACCCCGGCGACGACATTCCGATCATCAAGGGCTCGGCCCTGGCTGCTCTGGAAGGCCGCGACGCCGAGATCGGCGAGAACTCGATCCGGGAACTGATCAAGGCCGTTGACGAGTACATCCCGACGCCCGAGCGTGCGGTTGACCTGCCGTTCCTGATGCCGATCGAAGACGTGTTCTCGATCTCGGGCCGTGGTACGGTTGTGACCGGCCGTGTTGAGCGTGGCGCGGTGAACGTCGGCGACGAGCTTGAGATCATCGGGATCCGTCCGACCAAGAAGACGACCTGCACCGGCGTCGAGATGTTCCGCAAGCTTCTGGATCGCGGTGAGGCTGGCGACAACATCGGCGCTCTGCTGCGCGGTGTTGAGCGTGACGGCGTTGAGCGTGGTCAGGTTCTGGCGAAACCGGGTTCGGTTACCCCGCACACCGAGTTTGAAGCCGAGGCCTACATCCTGACCAAGGAAGAGGGCGGTCGTCACACTCCGTTCTTTGCGAACTACCGTCCGCAGTTCTACTTCCGGACCACTGACGTGACCGGTACGGTGAAGCTGCCGGAAGGCACCGAGATGGTTATGCCTGGCGACAACCTGAAGTTCACGGTTGAACTGATCGCTCCGATCGCGATGGAAGAGAAGCTGCGCTTCGCCATCCGTGAAGGCGGCCGCACCGTCGGCGCAGGCGTCGTCTCCAAAATCATTAAATAAGC
>NZ_AEPN01000112.1:0-1446 GCF_000185925.1 Paracoccus sp. TRP
GGGTCACGTCTCGACGGAAATCAACAGTCACTCTTCATTGTGCAATTTTCCGTACAGAATGTAGATTTATAACCACCTTATCCTGAACAAATGTCTTGTCTATATCTCCCCTACAAGGAGAATATTCATGAAAAGTACAGCATCTATCGCAATCATCACCGGTGGCAGCAGAGGCATGGGCCGGGATACCGCCCTCCGCTTGGCTCAACGCGGCGTATCGTCCATCATCACTTATCACTCTCGGCAGGAAGAGGCCGATAAGGTGGTTTCGGACATCAAGAAGGTTGGGGCGCAGGCTGCCGCGCTTCAGCTTGATGTCGGCAAGGCTTCGAGCTTCCCGAACTTCGCTGACAGCGTTCGCACCACCCTCGCCCAGATGGGAGCCGACCGCTTCGACTATCTGGTGAACAACGCGGGGATCTCCTCTACGGCGACCCTCGCAGACGGAACCGAAGCCGAAATGGACGCGCAATTCGCGGTGCATTTCAAAGGACCGTTCCTGCTGACCCAGGTGCTTCTGCCGCTGATGAAGGACGGGGGGCGCATCGTGAACATCTCGTCGGGGCTGACGCGCTTCTCATTCCCGGGCCGGGCGATCTACGGGCCGATGAAAGCGGCGGTGGAAACCCTGACACGTTACATGGCGCTGGAACTTGGTCCGCGCGGTATCGCCGTTAACGTGGTCGCGCCCGGAGCCATAGCGACCGACTTCAGCGGCGGCGTCACCCGCGACAACCACGAGGTCAACAAGGCGCTGGCAACCCGCACCGCACTCGGTCGCGTCGGTGGCCCCGAAGACGTTGGCCCGGTGATCGCCAGCCTCCTCACGGATGCGTTCGGTTGGGTCAATGGACAGCGGATCGAGGTCACCGGCGGCATGAATCTCTGATGATCAGTCGTGGTGCATGCGTCTTTCTCGATGGCCCTTTCTGCGTCAGTGGCCATTGAGGATGAGGACTCTATCGGCGGCAGGGAAAGCCACACTGGGCACGGTTTCCTGCTGCCGCGAACGTCCGGAAAGTTCCGCATATCTGATAGCCAGACTTCGAGAACGGCGGCATTTAATCAGCACCTCCGAGTTCCTCGAAGCGCTCTGATTATGCCGAACTGTTGCATGGCCGAACACAGGTGCGAAAGCCACCAAACCCCGGCCATGCGGCATAACCCAGCTTACGGCATAATGAATAAGCTCGTGGGCCAGGGTGGCATAATAGCCGTTGGCGCTGTGGAAGGTGTTGATTGGCGGCATGTGGATGCGATCTTCGCCCATGTGATAGAAGGCTTTTGGGTCATCGGTCGTGTCGATCCTCGCGCCGGTCGCGGCAAAGAAGGCTTCAAGATGCGGGTCGGGTTCGGTGCCCAGGTCGCGGGGCGCTTCCGGGGCTTTTCCGGCAAATTGCTCCGGCAGGCCGTCGATCTAGGTCGTGTTGACAAAAGGGATTCCTC
>NZ_AEPN01000111.1:0-1456 GCF_000185925.1 Paracoccus sp. TRP
GATGGGCGCGGACCGTGCGATCCTGGTGGTTGCTGCCGATGATGTGCATCAGGACATCGAGCCCCTGGCGGTGGCCAGGATCCTGGCGAAAGTGGCGCAGGAAGAGGGCGCGGGCCTGATCATCGCCGGCAAACAGGCGATCGACAACGACATGAACGCGACCGGCCAGATGCTGGCGGCGCTGCTGGGCTGGGCGCAGGCGACCTTTGCCAGCAAGCTCGAGGTTGATGGCGGCAAGGCCCGGGTCACGCGTGAGGTTGACGGCGGGCTGCAGACGATCGAGGTCAGCCTGCCTGCGGTGGTGACCGCCGACCTGCGTCTGAACGAGCCGCGCTATGCGAGCCTGCCCAATATCATGAAGGCCAAGAAAAAGCCGCTCGATGAAAAGACCGCCGGTGATTACGGCGTGGATGTTTCGCCGCGGCTTGAGGTTCTCAAGACCCGCGAGCCCGAGGGGCGCAAGGCCGGCATCAGGGTCGGCTCGGTCGATGAGCTGGTTGGCAAGCTGAAAGAAGCGGGGGTGATCTGATGGCTGTTCTGCTGCTTGGAGAAGTGACGGGTGGTGTTCTGAACCGCGATGCGACCGCCAAGGCGGTCAGCGCGGTCAGGGGCCTGGGCGATGTGACGGTGCTCTGCGCCGGCGCCTCGGCGAAAGCGGCCGCCGCGGAGGCCGCGACGATCGCCGGCGTGTCGAAAGTGCTGGTGGCGGAAAGCCCGGTCTATGGCCACCGGCTGGCCGAGCCGACGGCGGCGCTGATCGTGTCTTTGGCGGGTGACTACGACCATATCGCCGCGCCTGCGACGACGGATGCCAAGAACGTCATGCCGCGGGTTGCGGCGCTTCTGGACGTGATGGTGCTGTCGGATGTCTCGGCGGTGATCGGCGCGGATACGTTCGAGCGGCCGATCTATGCCGGCAACGCGATCCAGACGGTCAGGTCGAAGGACGCAAAGAAGGTCTTCACCATCCGCACGGCCAGCTTTGATGCGGCGGGCGAGGGTGGCTCGGCCGCGGTCTCGGATGTGGCTGCTGCTGCGGATCCCGGCCTGTCGTCCTGGGTCGGCGACGAGGTGGCGCAATCGGACCGCCCCGAGCTGACCTCGGCGAAACGTGTGGTCTCGGGCGGTCGCGGCCTTGGCTCGAAAGAGAGCTTCGGGATCATCGAGGCGCTTGCCGACAAGCTGGGCGCCGCGGTCGGCGCCTCGCGCGCGGCGGTGGACTCGGGCTACGCGCCGAACGACTGGCAGGTTGGCCAGACCGGCAAGGTTGTCGCGCCCGAGCTTTACGTTGCGGTCGGCATCTCGGGTGCGATCCAGCACCTCGCGGGGATGAAGGACAGCAAGGTCATCGTCGCCATCAACAAGGACGAAGAGGCCCCCATCTTCCAGATCGCAGACTACGGCCTCGTCGGGGACCTCTTCTCAGTCGTTCCAGAACTCACGCAGAAGTTGTAAG
>NZ_AEPN01000110.1:0-1499 GCF_000185925.1 Paracoccus sp. TRP
ATGGATTGCCAAGACCAATGAACACTTTGGCGGCCCTGTAAAGACCATAGTCTTTTCCCCGACCGTTGAGCATGGCCGTGAACTGTGCGCAGCGTTCAGCTCCGCGGGCTTCAATTTCCAGCAGATCAGCTATCTGGACCGCGATGACGCTGAGCGCGCCGAAAAAATCGCAGAATTTCGGCGTGATGACAGCGTAATCCACGGGCTGGTGTCCTGCGGCGTGCTGACCAAAGGGTTCGATGTGCCGGACGTTCGGTGCGGCATTTCCTGCAAGCCCTATCGAAAGAGCCTGTCCAGTCACATGCAGGAGATCGGCCGCATCATGCGGACCTGCGAAGGCAAGGACAAAGCGATCTGGCTGGATCATTCGGGAAATATCGAGCGGTTCGGACTGGATATGTTCGATGTGTGGGAAAATGGCGTTGGTGATCTGGATCACTCCACGAAGCGCGACAGCAAGCCGAGAGAGCGCAGCGAACGGGAAAGAGAGAAGGTCGTTTGTCCAGAATGTTCTGGTGCTCTGCGCGGCAACACCTGCCTGTGCTGCGGATGGGAAAAACCAGCCCGCTCCGGCATCGTCACGGTCGCTGGTGAGATGCATGAGTATAATCCCCAGACTCTGGCGATGGAGCCGCGCGCCGGCTTGCGAGCTGACTGCCTGAAAGAGCCGCGCAAGGTCTGGGATGCTGCGTTGTGCTACACGTCCGAGCACAGCCGTAAGGGCGAGGACCATGCACGCAGATGGGCTTATGGAATTTTTAGAGGCATCTACCCGAATGACAAATTGCCATTTGGGTGGTTCGACGCTCCGATCCAGCGCACGGTAGATCAATCGGCCTATGCTCTGATCCAGCGAGAGACTCAGAGATTCCGCAAGAACAGCAAGCGGAGGGCAATGGCATGAGTATTCACGCCGCCATGTCTGACGCCTGCCGCGCCGTTGGCATTATCCCACCGACCAAAACAAGGCACGGCCAATGGGTACAGTGCCCGGCTGAAGGGAAGAGCAAATCAAACACGTCTGGCCGCGTCCTGATATTTGACGATGGTCGCGGTGGCATCTGCTGGAACTGGATCACCGGCCAGCAGCAGCGATTTACAGTCGATGGGCTGGCGGGCCAGAACGAGGTGAAAGCCCCGCCGCGCGACATTGAGGCCGAACGCAGGGCTGAAGCCGAGCGTCGGGAGGTGTTCGCCACATGTCAGCGCATTGTGACGGCCTGCGATCAGGCGCAGCACCCGTATCTGGCGCGCAAAGGGTTTCCAGATGAGCGGGGGCTTGTCATTGACGATCCCCGCAAGTTCATGCCGATCGGTCGGCTTGGGGATGCCATGGCCGCCGCGCTGCCTGATGGCGATGGGCCGCTGTTGGTCATTCCAGGCCGTATCGCTCAGCAGATCACCACGCTGCAATTCATCACCCCCGATGGGGCCAAGAAGAACATCCTCAAAGGGACGATGGGCGGTGCAAGCCACAGGATCGCCACAGGGCGCGAAAC
>NZ_AEPN01000109.1:0-1655 GCF_000185925.1 Paracoccus sp. TRP
GGTCACGTCTCGACGGAAATCAACAGGCAAGACCACTTTGGCCCAGGAGCTGGGAGAAGAGCGGCCATCACTCTATCTCGACCTCGAATCCAGCGCCGACCGGGCCAGGCTCTCGGACCCGGAACTCTACCTGTCGGCGCATGAGGACAAGCTAGTCATCCTCGATGAGGTCCAGCGGGTGCCAGACCTGTTCCAGAACCTGCGCGGCCTGATCGACCGGGGGCGGCGCAAGGGGCTGCGGGCGGGGCGGTTCCTGCTGCTCGGCTCGGCCTCCATCGACCTGCTGCGGCAATCCGGCGAGACGCTGGCCGGGCGGATCGCCTATGCCGAACTCGCCCCCCTCGATGCGCTGGAGGTGCCTGCCGCCGATCTGGATCGGCTCTGGCTGCGCGGCGGCTTTCCCGATAGCTTCCTCGCCAAGGGCGATCAGGCCAGCCTGCGCTGGCGGCGCGACTTCATCCGCACCTATCTGGAGCGCGACATTCCCGCGCTCGGCCCTCGTATCGCGGCCGAGACGCTGCGGCGCTTCTGGACCATGCTGGCGCATCGGCAGTCCGGCCTGTCGAACGCCGCCGAGCTGGCCCGCGCGCTAGGGGTCGATGCCAAGACCGTCGCCTCCTATCTCGACCTGCTGGTCGACCTGATGCTGGTGCGCCGCCTGGAGCCCTGGCACGCGAATATCGGCAAGCGGCTGGTCAAGTCCCCGCGCATCTATGTGCGCGACACCGGCATTCTGCATGCCCTTCTGGGGCTGACGACGCTCGATCACGTTCTCGGCCACCCCGTCGCGGGCGCCAGTTGGGAAGGTCTGATCATCGAGACCGCCCATGCCCTGATGCCAGAAGGGACGCAGGCGCAGTTCTACCGCAGCGGTGCGGGCGCCGAGGTCGATCTGGTGCTGACCCTGCCGGGCGGCGCGGTCTGGGCCGTCGAGGTCAAGCGCAACCTTGCGCCCAAGGTCGAGCGCGGCTTTCATTCGGCCTGCGAAGACCTGCAACCTGCGCGGCGGATCGTGGTCTATCCGGGGGACGAGGCTTTCCCGCTGCCGAACGGGATCGAGGTCATGTCGCTGCACCAGTTCGGGCAGGATCTGCTGGCGCTTCATCCGTAATTGGTTGCGGCCGCCCATCGCGCGGCGTCGGGGGATCGATCTTCTTCATGGGCGGGAGGCTGGGTACCGGGGCGCAGCGCCTGGTCCGACATTTTGCGGGTGGTACGAAAGTACCGGGCCCTGCAAAATAATAGTCGGTCACTAATATTTGGCGAAATCGCGAAAAGTAGGCCACTCTGGCCTACAGATGATACGGGCGTGTCTTCCGTTCAGATATCCCCGGACAGATCGTCTAGGAAAGTCTGTTCGTCGCTCATACGCCGGAAGCCATCGGTTCTGACCTGCGCCTGAAGCGCCTCGATCTGCCGGGCAACACCCGGACGCGGCCTGCTTGCGGACGGGCTGTCATGGGGCCTGCTCTCCTCCGGCCCTGTCGCGTTCAGATCGTCTTCCATCGCCTACACCTAGCATCGCCGTCCGGCATGGTCATCGATTCGCTCGCTGAAAGCCGCCTGACGGCGGCTCGATCCTCTGCCTTGCCAGTCTCATGGAGACGCTGTGGCAGGGGATCGAAGTGAGAACGGCGGTGGGAAATTCGTCCACG
>NZ_AEPN01000108.1:0-1655 GCF_000185925.1 Paracoccus sp. TRP
GCTTCACGACACAACAACTTGGCAATGCCGTTCTATCCGATCACCGTGCTGATGCTGGCCGGCATCCGCGAGATCGCCATCATCACCACGCCCGAGGACCAGCTCCAGTTCCAGCGCCTGCTGGGCGACGGCAGCCAATGGGGCTTGCGCTTCGAATACCTGGTGCAGCCCTCGCCCGACGGGCTGGCGCAGGCCTATCTGCTGGCCGAGGATTTCCTGGCCGGCAGCCCTTCGGCCATGGTGCTGGGCGACAACATCTTCTTCGGCCACGGCCTGCCGGTGCTGCTGGCCGCCGCCGACAACCGCCAGAGCGGCGGCACCGTCTTCGGCTATCGCGTCGCCGACCCCGAACGCTATGGTGTCGTCGCCTTCGATCCCGACGGCAAGGCCAGCGCCATCATCGAAAAGCCCGAGGTGCCGCCGTCCGATTACGCCGTCACCGGGCTTTATTTCCTCGACGGCACCGCGCCGGCGCGCGCGCGCGCGGTCAAGCCCTCGGCCCGGGGCGAACTGGAAATCACCACGCTGCTCGAGAGCTACCTGCACGAAGGCAGCCTGACAGTCGAGCGCATGGGCCGCGGCTTTGCCTGGCTCGACACCGGCACCCACGCCAGCCTGCTCGACGCCGGCAATTTCGTGCGCACGCTGGAGCAGCGCCAGGGCCTGCAGACCGGCTGCCCCGAGGAGATCGCCTTCGAGGCCGGCTGGATCACCGCCGACGAACTCCGCGCGCGGGCCAAGCTGTTCTCGAAGAACCAGTATGGGGCTTATCTGAAAAATCTATGTCCTCGCTAAGTATAGGCCCGAAGGATGCCACCCGCCTGCACAAAGGTATGGCTTGTAATCCAAAAAATAGATCGATGTTAAATTCTCATACAATACATCCTCGTGTGGCAGTTCTCCTCGCCAGTCATAACGGAGAGGCCTATATTAAGGAACAGATAGACAGTATATTATCGCAAGATGGCGTATCCATACATATTTTTATGTCTGACGATGGCTCTACAGATGGAACGCTATGCATAGCGGAGAGATATAAAAGCCAATGCCTTACCGTACTGCCCCCCAAGAGATTCGGGAATTCAGGACAGAACTTTCTGTATCTTCTTCGCGAAGCTCCTTGGCAGCACTTCGACTACCTAGCTTTCTCGGATCAAGACGATATTTGGCTGCCGAATAAAGTCGGATCGGCAATAAGAAAATTGAAAGACGGTCAATATTCCGGGTACAGTGCCAATGTGATGGCTTTTTGGCCGGACGGCAAATATTCCCTCGTAAAAAAATCGCATCCTCAAAGGCGACGCGATTATTTATTCGAGTCAGGAGGGCCAGGAAATACGTTTGTTCTACCAGTGAAAAGCGGCGTTCATGCACTTAATTTGATCCGGTCCGCTAGATCTGAGATAGTTAATAAAATAGAAAGCCACGACTGGCTTATTTACGCAATTGTAAGGGAGAACTGCGGTCGTTGGTTAATAGACGAAAACCCTATGATGTATTACCGGCAGCACGACAAAAATGTCAGCGGCGCCGGGCTAAGCTTTAAAAGGCTCGCTAGAAAGTTGAAGATGCTTTTCGGCAACTGGTATATTGATCAGGTTAAGTCAATAGCCGAAATCTCGGGAGCTAGGTCATGTTGACAAATGGCGAAGCCA
>NZ_AEPN01000107.1:0-2141 GCF_000185925.1 Paracoccus sp. TRP
CCTTTTGGGGACCTTCTGTGTCGAAGGGAGGCTCAGTTACTCTGGACGGCATCGTGGCTGCCTGTTGAGGGGCCGATTGCCTGCCAGGTCACCGAGGCCCGCGCGATATGCGTGTCGCCCCAGGTCACAAACTCGACCACAAAACCTGAGCGTGTCACCTCCACCGCCTCGAGCCGGAAGCGCAGGTTCTGGTCATGCGCCGCATCAAGCCCGCTCAGCCCCAGGTTCACGCATGGAACCGCACCGAAAGGCGCGACAAATGAGGTGCTGATCCGGACACTCCGGTCACCACTGCCCGCCCACATCGGCAGCCCCGCATCAACATGGTTGAAGAGCTCGCCCGAGGCGCTGATCATCTGAAGCTCTCCGGTCCAGATCAGGTTCTGCGTAAAAGGAGAGCGCGTATCATCCAACATCTTCTGATCTCCGATCCTGATCGACCCCCGGCCGCGGCCGGGGCTTACGAAGCGCGGCTTCACAAGGACAAATCGGGTTCAGAGGCGCCGGCGGGACTGGTGCCCGCGGCCTTCTGACGCTGCCCCTCACTGAGGCAGATCTGATCCGCGGCAGCCACCGTCATATTCGCCGGGCGATCAATCGAGCGGTCCCAGGTGACGAGCGATCTGGTGTAAAGCTGGCAGGTGACCGGGCCCGAGGCCGTCTGGACCGTCACCGGCGCCGTTTCATAATCCTTGGGGTCGATCGAACAGGCCGCAAGCAGCCCCAGCGCCAGGACCGGCAGGAATTTGTTCATCTCTGGTTACCTTCTGCTACCATTACACAAGACAGGGCGCGGAACTCCCGGGCCCGCCGTTACTTCCGCCCCGCCCGACACGGGGCGGGACGGTCATCACAAACCGGTATTCCGGCCGGTCGGATCGCGGGTCTCAGCCGTCTGCGGCGCCATCAGGGCAATCATCGCACCCAGGCTGGAAACGATGCGGCGGGTTTCGCCCTCGGGCACCATCTCTGCCGTTGTCGAGAGAAGCTCCGAGACAACCTTCAGGACCGCCTGCTGCCCGTCTGCGAACCCGGCCTCGTACCAGGACCGATGACTGTCGGAATTCATCAGATACCTCCCCACCAAAGCACCCCATTGCGCATTCGGGCCGAGCAGATGCCGGCGCCCGCCTGCCAGTCGGATTGCGGGTACGTGCGACGGTTCATCCGACACGGGAGAGACCTTTACGGCGCATCATGCGACCCCGGGCCGGATGTGAAGACCGTGCACCACGCATGCCAATCATCCGGCACAAGGCCGCATCGGGTCTGCGGCCGGGCAGACAGGGCCCCGGCGCGCAGATCGGTCAGCCTGCCGCATGTGCCGGGACACGGCCCACGGGCGTGATCCCCGTCGGCATCCCCCGGCCCTTAGTGAAGGGCGCGCCCGACGGGATCATGCTCGACAAGCGGGCGGCTGTTCTGCAGATGCCGCACCCCCATCTTGCGCGCCTGACGGCCCGAGGGCAGAAACCGCGCCGGCTGCGGCACATGGGACGGATCCGCAAGCTCGGGGAAAAGCGCGCAGATCTCCTGCACCGCCTCGTCGCCGACGGATTTCAGCGCCTGCGGGCCGGTATAAAGCGACTCGGTCTCGGCCCCGTTCGAGATCACCACCTCGTGCCGGTCGAAGAGGATGTGGAAATACTCGACCTCCTGCACGTCGTCGGCGATGTCGATCCCGTCCAGCAGCACAAGCTGCTTGGCCGCGACCAGAACCTCCATCGCGCCGAACATCTTCTGCGCGATCTTCGAGCGCACCAGCACCCGATGCTGCGGCGAGACCATCAGATCGCTGGCAGGCACCCCCGGCCCCATCGCGCCGGCCCTGATGCGGACCGGACGCAGGTTCGGCATCGTCTCAAGCTCATGCGCCCAGAGCTGGCGCGAGCCGATCCAGCGCACAGGCTGAAGCCCGTGGTCCCGCGTCAGCACAAGATCCCCGACGCAAAGATCCTCAACCGCAACCTCACCACGATCCGTCATGAGCAAGGTGCCGCGGACAAAACAGATGACCAGATCCTCTTTAAGATCGCCATAGCCCGGAGAAAATTTAAGCCATTTTCCGGATAGCGCATCCTCCACAAACCCCCGTCCACTTGTCGTAGCAAGGTCATTGGCAGCCTGTCTGAACACCTTAG
>NZ_AEPN01000106.1:0-2382 GCF_000185925.1 Paracoccus sp. TRP
TTCACGACACAACAACTTGGCAATGCCCCAGTTCGATTGCGGGCGAAGATTCCGGGTGCTGAACATCGTCGATGACGTGACCCGGGAATGTTTGGCGGCGATCCCGGACACCTCAATCTCGGGGCGGCGCGTGGCACGAGAACTGGCCGCCCTGATCGAACGCCGCGGAAAGCCCGGGATGATCGTCTCTGACAACGGCACCGAACTGACCAGTAACGCGATCTTAACCTTTGCCGCCGATCGCGACATTGAGTGGCATTACATCGCCCCGGGCAAGCCGATGCAGAACGGATTTGTGGAAAGTTTCAACGGGCGGATGCGGGACGAGCTGCTCAACGAGACCATGTTCCGCAACCTGGCCCATGCCCGTATCGTGATCGCCGCCTGGGCTGCCGACTACAACACCGAACGCCCGCACTCGGCCTTGGACTACCAGACCCCGGCTGACTACGCGCGGACCCTGACCGCCGCAATCGCCCGCCCCGCTGCGCGAGATGAAAGCTCCGCGCGTCGGGCGATTGCTCAACCTGCGCCAATTGGCGTAAACACTAACCGGGCTCCGGTCGCGGCTGGATGAAAGTTCAGGGGCAGGTCAGGGGGCAGTCAGAAAAGGAACGAGGAAGGGGCTTTGGGTTGTGAGTGAATTGCGCGGTTTGATTCTCAAGGCTTTGTTATCAAAGGGGTATTTTCCAAAGGAGCTCCCGCCCGTTTTCACGACCAAAGACTTCGGTTCAAATGCCGATGAAATCATACAAGATTGGCACAAGGCGAAGGTCTTTGAGATCAAGGACGCGAAGGACTTCGGAAAAATTGGTGGCAAAAAGTTTCGCTCGAAGTACAGCTACAAGAAAATTCCATCTGCCGATCCAGAAGTTATTTCAAAGCCGAAGAAGCTGTATGAGCGCCGAAACATTCATGTGACCCACCCAATCCCGCAAGCGTTGCTAACTAAGGAGCTGGCGGAGAATTGGCCAAAAGTTCAGAAGTGGCTTTCAAGGCAAAGGTATTCCGAGGACGAAATCCGTGTTTCCGATAGATATGAGCGGGCAATCAAGGGAATAAATTTTCCTATTCATAGGGCAAAGACAAGCTATCTAGAGGCGACATCGGACTGGCTGATAAAGACGGATATTTCCCGATTTTATCCAACGATTTATACTCACTCGATCCCTTGGGCAGCCTATGGGAAGGAAAGAGTAAAGAGTGCCCTCAAGACCTACGAGGGAACTTTTGCGGATCGACTTGACTTGCTTGTTCGTAGTTGTAATCGGAACCAAACAATCGGGGTACCGATCGGTCCTGAGACATCTCGAATACTGGCGGAGATCATTTCATCTAGGATCGATTCGGACTTTTCCACTCAGCTTGGGGATTTGCCTGGTGAGGTTGTGGATCGGCTGCAAGACGATTGGACGGTTGGGTCTGCAACGCTAGAAAGATCGGAAAAGATACTTTCAGTTATTTCAAGTTGTTATCGGGAGTATGGACTTGAGATTAACGGAAGTAAGACATCGATCAGTCATATATTGGCATCGGATCAGGAAAGCTGGAAATCAGAGATATCCGCGTTTCTGTCGCATCGACGCGGCGGGCTGTACCGCAGCAGGCTAGAAGAATTCTTGGCATTATGCTTGAGGCTGCAACTTGAACACCCAAGTGCGCCAGTTTTGAACTATGCCTTGTCTATCATTGAGGGGCGTAGATTCGGCCCCAAGGATATCGAGGTTTTGGAGTCGTTTTTGTTGAAGGCGGCTGCGATCGCACCGATATCGATGGATCGTGTGTGTAGGATCATCCTGAATATTGATCACACATCCGGAGGACTTTCTAAAGAGAGACTGGCCAAGAGGTTTACGGGTCTGGCCGAGCGGCACTTTGAAAACGGGGCTCTCTTCGAGGTAATCTGGCTTCTGTACACACTTCGAGGGCTCAAAAAGCCGATCAAGTCATCTAAAATTATGAAATATGCGGAGAATGTGCAGTCGAGCGCGATCCGTCTGCTATTGTTGGACATGACATCGAAAGGGTTGTGTGTGACACCAGCCCCCGCCGGAATGTGGGAAGACGAGATCAACGAGCAGCGTATTTTGTCGGATTGGAGCTGGCTGGCTGCTTACGAGGGAATTCGCAAAGGCTGGCTGAAAGACAAGCAAGGGGTTATGGCGCATCCATTTTTTAGAGCGATGAACGACAAAGATGTTGTGTTCTATGATCCTCTTAAGAACGTAAGAAAATCAGCTAGCGTCAAGCGCGACCGTAGTCGGGAACGCCGAGAGCAGAACCTTGAAGTAATGAACTTTCTTGAGGCTCTTCGGGGTGTTGATTTCCAGATCGATACGGGTTGGTCAGAGTACTAGGTGTTTGATCCCACGGTTTGATGGT
>NZ_AEPN01000105.1:0-2415 GCF_000185925.1 Paracoccus sp. TRP
ACCGAGGTGCTGGGCGACGATATGGAGGCGATCAGGGCCGAGGCGGACACGATCGGCTATCCCTTGATGCTGAAAGCCAGCTGGGGCGGCGGCGGACGCGGCATGCGCCCGATCATGGGCGCCGATGAACTGCCCGAAAAGATCCGCGAGGGCCGCCGCGAGGCCGAGGCCGCCTTTGGCAACGGCGAAGGTTATCTGGAAAAGATGATCCTGCGCGCGCGCCACGTCGAGGTGCAACTGCTGGGCGACGGCCATGGCGGGCTCTATCACCTCTACGAACGCGACTGTACCGTGCAGCGCCGCAACCAGAAGGTCGTCGAGCGCGCGCCCGCCCCCTATCTGACCCCCGGGCAACGCGCCGAGGTCTGCGAGCTGGCGCTGAAAATCGGCCGCGCTGTCGGCTATCAGAACGCCGGCACCGTAGAATTCCTGATGGATATGGATACGGGCCACTTCTACTTCATCGAAGTGAACCCGCGCGTGCAGGTCGAGCATACCGTGACCGAAGAGGTCACCGGCATCGACATCGTGCAGTCCCAGATCCTGATTGCCGAGGGGGCGACCCTGGCCGAGGCAACCGGTGTGACCCGGCAGGAGGACGTGCATCTGAACGGTCACGCCCTGCAATGCCGGGTGACGACCGAGGACCCGCTGAACAACTTCATCCCCGACTATGGCCGCATCACTGCCTATCGCAGCGCCACCGGCAACGGCATCCGGCTGGACGGCGGCACCGCCTATTCCGGGGGGATCATCACCCGCTATTACGACTCGCTGCTGGTCAAGGTGACGGCCCATGCCCAGACCCCTGAAAAAGCGATCTCGCGGATGGACCGGGCGCTGCGCGAATTCCGCGTCCGCGGCGTGGCGACGAATATCGAATTCGTCATCAACCTGCTGAAACATCCGGTCTTTCTGGACAACAGCTACACGACCAAATTCATCGACACGACGCCGGATCTGTTCGCTTTCCGCAAACGCCGCGACCGTGCGACAAAGCTCCTGGTCTATATCGCCGACATCTCGGTCAACGGTCACCCCGAGACCGCGGGCCGTCCTCTGCCCCCGGCCGAGGTGCGCGTCCCGGTCGTCCCGGCCCTCAAGGCCGACCCCGCCCCCGGCACGCGCCAGTTGCTTGAGGAAAAGGGCGCCAAGGCCGTCGCCGACTGGATGCTTGAACAAAAGCGGCTGCTGATCACCGACACTTCGATGCGCGACGGGCATCAGTCGCTGCTGGCCACGCGGATGCGCTCGATCGACATGATCCGGGTGGCCCCGGCCTATGCCGCGAACCTGCCCGGCCTGTTCAGCGTCGAATGCTGGGGCGGCGCGACCTTTGACGTGGCCTATCGTTTCTTGCAGGAATGCCCCTGGCAGCGGCTGCGCGATATTCGCGCCCGCATGCCCAACCTGATGACGCAGATGCTGCTGCGGGCCAGCAATGGGGTCGGCTACACCAATTACCCCGACAATGTGGTGCAAAGCTTTGTGCGGCAGGCGGCCAGGACCGGCGTCGATGTATTCCGGGTCTTTGACAGCCTGAACTGGGTCGAAAACATGCGTGTCGCCATGGATGCGGTGATCGAATCGGGCAAGATCTGCGAAGGCACGATCTGCTATACCGGCGATCTGCTGGACCCGGCGCGGTCGAAATACGATCTGAAATACTATCTCAGCATGGCGCGCGAACTGCGCGATGCCGGGGCGCATGTCCTGGGCCTTAAGGATATGGCGGGGCTTTTGAAGCCAGCTTCGGCCAGCATCCTTGTCCGCGCCCTGAAGGAAGAGATCGGCTTGCCGGTGCATTTCCACACCCATGACACCGGTGGCATTGCCGGTGCCTCGATCCTTGCTGCGGCTGAGGCAGGCGTGGATGCGGTCGATTGCGCCATGGACGCACTGTCGGGCAATACTTCGCAGCCCTGCCTTGGCTCAATCGTCGAGGCCCTGCGCCATACCGGGCGCGACACCGGGCTGGACATCGACGCGATCCGCCGCATCTCGAACTACTGGGAGGCAGTGCGCGAACATTACACCGCCTTTGAAAGCGGGCTGCAGGCCCCGGCCTCTGAGGTCTGGCTGCATGAGATGCCCGGAGGCCAGTTCACCAACCTCAAGGCGCAGGCACGCTCGCTGGGCCTTGAGGATCGCTGGCACGAGGTCGCACAGGCCTATGCCGAGGTGAACCGGATGTTCGGCGATATCGTCAAGGTCACGCCCTCGTCCAAGGTGGTGGGCGACATGGCGCTGATGATGGTGGCGCAGGGGCTGACCCGCGAACAGGTCGAGGACCCGAACGTCGAGGTGGCCTTCCCCGATTCGGTCGTCGACATGATGCGCGGCAACCTTGGCCAACCCCCGGGCGGCTGGCCTGCGGCGCTGCAGAAAAAGGTTCTGAAGGGCGAGGCTCCGCTG
>NZ_AEPN01000104.1:0-2521 GCF_000185925.1 Paracoccus sp. TRP
TGAGAACGGCGGTGGGAAATTCGTCCACGGTAGCGGTGGCTTGGTGCTGCTGCGGGCGGCGTAAAAGTCGTCCACCTATTCCCTTTCTGCGGCGGCAGGGAGGGCGTGAGGATTTACAGCGTGGACCTATATCTGAGAGTTCGCCAGGCTTGCGCGGAAGGCATGAGCCAGCGGGAAGCGGCGCGGGTGTTCAACATCTCGCGTGACACGGTTGCGAAGATGATGACCTTCTCGGTGCCACCGGGCTACCGACGGACGGCCGAGGTCAGGCGGCCAAAGCTTGATCCTTTCATCCCGATCATCGAGGGCTGGCTGGAGGCGGACCGTTCGATGCCGCGCAAGCAGCGGCATACGGCCAAGCGGGTGTTCGACCGGCTTCGCGATGAGTGCGGCTTTACCGGCGGCTATACGATCATCAAGGACTACATTCGGGAGCGGGAACGGCGGGGCCAGGAGGTATTTGTGCCGCTGTCGCATCCGCCGGGCCATGCTCAGGCCGACTTCGGCGAGGCGCAGGTCCGGATCGGGGGCGTCGAGCAGAAGGCCCACTTCTTCGTGCTGGACCTGCCGCACAGCGATGCGTGCTATGTGCGGGCCTACCCTGCGGCGGTGGCCGAGGCCTGGGTTGACGGCCACATCCATGCCTTTGCGTTCTTCGGCGCGGTTCCCCAGTCTGTGCTCTACGACAACGACCGCTGCCTTGTGGCGAAGATCCTGCCCGACGGCACCCGCAAGCGGGCGGAGCTGTTCAGCGGCTTCCTGTCGCATTACCTGATCCGGGATCGCTATGGCCGCCCGGGCAAGGGAAACGACAAGGGTAATGTCGAGGGTCTGGTGGGCTATTCGCGGCGTAACTTCATGGTGCCGATGCCGGAGTTCGCGAGCTGGGAAGCGTTCAACCTCTGGCTGGAGGAGCAATGCCGCAAGCGACAGCGTGCTGTCTTGCGCGGTGAAAGCGAGACGATCGGGGAAAGACTGCAGCGTGACCTTGCCGCGATGCGCCCGCTCCCTGCGGCTCCCTTCGATGCCTGCGATCAGGAGACCGGCCGCGTCTCGTCGCAATCGCTCGTGCGCTACAAGACCAACGACTACTCGGTGCCCGTCGCCTACGGCCATCAGGATGTCTGGATCCGGGCCTATATGCATGAAGTGGTGATCGGTAGTCGTGGCGAGGTGATCGCCCGCCATCCCCGGTGCTGGGAACGCGATGAGATCGTCTTCGACCCGATCCATTACCTTCCGCTGATCGAGCAGAAGATCAATGCGCTCGACCAGGCAGCACCGTTGCAGGGCTGGGACCTACCAGAGGAGTTCGCCACGTTGCGCCGGCTGATGGAGGCGCGGATGAACCGCCATGGCCGACGCGAATATGTCCAGGTTCTGCGGCTTCTGGAGACTTTCGATCTCGCCGATCTGCGGGCTGCCGTGACGCAGGCCCTCCGGATGGGGGCGATCAGCTTTGATGCAGTGAAGCATCTTCTGCTTTGCCGGGTGGAGCGCCGACCACCGCGCCTGGACCTCGACTGCTATCCCTACCTGCCGAAGGCCACAGTCGAGAAGACCAGGGCCGTATCTTACATGCGGCTACTCTCGGTCGGTGCGGAGGGCGCGGCATGAATGATGCGCCGGAAATCCTGCTCGCCCATCACCTCAAGGCGCTGAAGCTGCCCACCTTCCTGCGCGAGCATCAGAAACTGGCCCGCCAATGCGCGACGGAAGGGCTGGACCATGTTAGATACCTAGCCCGGCTGGTCGAACTTGAACTGATCGATCGAGAACGGCGGATGGTGGACCGTCGCATCAAGGCCGCGAAGTTCCCGGCCGTCAAAAGCCTCGACAGCTTCGACTTTGCGGCTATCCCGAAGCTGAACAAGATACAGGTGCTGGAACTGGCCCGGTGCGAATGGATCGAACGGCGCGAGAATGTCATTGCCCTCGGCCCGTCCGGCACCGGCAAGACCCATGTCGCCCTCGGCATCGGGCTGGCCGCCTGTCAGAAGGGCCTGTCCGTTGGCTTTACCACCGCTGCGGCGCTGGTCAGCGAGATGATGGAGGCCCGCGATGAACGCCGCCTGCTACGCTTCCAGAAGCAGATGGCCGGATACAAGCTGCTCATCATCGACGAACTTGGCTTCGTGCCGTTGTCGAAGACCGGCGCCGAATTGCTGTTCGAGCTGATCTCGCAGCGCTATGAGCGCAGATCGACCCTGATCACCAGCAATCTGCCCTTCGATGAATGGACGGAAACCTTCGGTTCCGAGCGTCTCACCGGCGCGCTGCTCGACCGACTGACCCACCACGTCAACATCATCGAGATGAACGACGAAAGCTATCGCCTCGCCAACAGCACAGCCCGTAAACAGCGCTGATCACCATAAAATATCTACCCACGATTGGCCCTAAGGGGCCAGTGCGCCATGGCTCGCGCCAGCTATGTGGCCAGCGCGCGCGCCATGGCGCACCCCCCAACTGGCCGGACTTTACGCCGCCGCCCCGGCCGACTTTTGCTCCGCCGTTGACA
>NZ_AEPN01000103.1:0-2534 GCF_000185925.1 Paracoccus sp. TRP
ACAAGGCTCAAGGAGTGGGAGGATACTACAGGCAGGGAGGTTGTTCCTTTCCTGTATGGTTAGAAGAGGAGGGGGAGGGTACACGAGGAGGAGGATTCTTTGTGTATTCTTCCTGTTCCTTCCTTCTTCCTCCTTCCCCATACTTATACATATCGATAGGTTAACCCCTACAGCCACCAATGCATCAAGGTAGATTGTGACATCACATCCTCTGGCTCTGCTTTCTACGGCAGACCGATTCCCTAAGCTGCACTTCCTTGGCTCCGTGCTGTTTTTGTGCATTCAGGCATTCGCGCTAATGTTAGTCTTTGAGACGCTAATAGCTACCCTCGTTCCGCTTCCGGATGTCGATCATGCCATGCACCCATTCTTACATCATCGATCTATCCTGACTCACTCGATCCTAGTGCCGGGATGTCTTGCTTTGGTACTATCTCGTCTTTGGTTCATGAAACCTCTTTGTGCATTGTTTTTGGCTGCCACGGCCATACATCTACTTTCTGATGCTCTTTCCCCTTCCATCGGGTATGGTGCTGTTTGGTTGCCCCCAGGCGCGAATGTCAGCTTGGGTGGTGCTTCCCCTTGGTGGCTCGGTGTCAATGGATTGGTATGCGCTATTGCAGCGATCAGAGTGATGAATGCCTCTTGGAGAACAGAACTTGTTGCCGCCATGTTCATCTGTGCCGCCGTTTATGGATTGGCCAACGAGCAAAGTGTGGCTTCGGCAGCCTTCATTATCGGTGTTTTGCTGATCTGCGCTGGACTGGCATGGGCAAAAGGATGGCTCAGCCAGAATCCTAAGGTAAAATTTAGTGCGCTTAAAGTAACACGTGATGATCGCCTCCGAAATGCGAAGTTTCATGCAGAGACCGTCGCTATGAAACGTAAGGAGGCCAAGCTTGAAGCTGAGCGGATCAAGGCCGAAGCATCTGCGGCTTGGGCACGCCGTAGCTGGTTCAGCCGCACTTTTATTCGTATCGGCCGCATGTTCCGAATGATTTGGTATAGCCTGAGAGCGGGCGTTTATGTGTGTCTCTGGGCGATCCAAAACCCAAAGAAAACTCTCGGTTCAACGGCTGCCATTGCGCTGGTGGTCGTATCACTTTACTTTCTTGGCGCATCGGTTCCCGAAACTGCGGAAGGCGTGGCCTCCGCGACAGGCCGAGGAGCCTTAGTGGCGCTTAAGACAGGAGCCGAAGCTGTCGGTAGCGGCGTTTGGGTGCTTCATTCCTCGGGCGGCTACATCCTGAACAGGGGAGGGAAATACGTCGGAGGTACCCTACGCTCGGCCCCGCCCTAACCCTGATGCGGCCTTTGCCCGAGGCACTGACTGTCTCGGGTAACATTGCCATCCCAAGCCCCTGGGGCATCTCTTGGGGCATAACCCCGTCCGTCGCCCAACCGCCATGACGAGTCAGGTCACGAGCTGATCTAGGCTATTCCATCGAAAAGGTTCGGAAGGATCCTGTCCCTGAGGGCAGAAAATATCATCTTCTTATTGACTTAGATGAATTGGCTGGGGCGGTAGGATTCCTGTTATACGGAAGATCCGGTACCAGAATGTTGCCAGTCGTTGGCAGGGTGGGGCGATAGGTGGGGCACATGGCCCGATGACGCTATGGCCCTTTCCTGGCTTGAAACGAGCTAACCCGCGCTAAGGAGTCTTGCAGATATCAGGTCAGCGTCGCTTGCAGATCGAAAGTCTCTTTTTCGTCTTTGGTGCACGTTCCCAAGGCGTTATACGTCTTCATGCTATACCTGAACTGACAGGTCATATGGCTCCCCTTGTTGGAGCGGAGGATTGCGTTTCCGTTGCCGGCATCGCCTGAAAATCCCAGAACGCCGGTGTCTCTCACGGCCATCCATGTGCCGGTGTATTGTTCGTCGCCGATAGTAAGGTTCGCTTTCCCTGAATTGCCGAACGCGGTGTTTTCCAGGGTGCCTGTTCCCTGTTGACCCGTTGAGCGGCTAGTGATCGTCACCGCTGGCGAGCATGCGGCCAGTAGGGAGATCGTGACTAGGAAGGCGGCATGGTTCGGGAACAGCTTCATCTATACCTCCAAGACCGAACTGTGCAGGCAGTCTATCTCTAGCAGTCAACTGAATTTCAAGCCCTTTTGATGGCGCGTGATCAAAATTTGTATTGACGACAGTGACGAGCCCATGGGGTCGCCTAGACAGCTTTCCAAAGAGCCCGGCTAGCGTGGGCTTTGCATGGTCGCCAGAAACGCGAAAAACGAGGGCAGGTCCGTATCTGAAATAGAAGTAGATACAGGAGCTTACTTGATGAACAAAAACAACTTCCAACGCATTGTCAAGCACACCTTTCGTGCAATCAGACGTTGGCTAAGCCTGCTGCTGATCGCGTGGGTGGCATCCCGCATCAGCCGTGAACTTGCCATGGCGATCTACACGGAAGCTCTCAAGGCGGGGTGGTACGATGCAGCCCGGTGACGTGGCGGTTATCTCTGCCTTCGATGACGTACCGGGATACCTGTTCCAGACCGAGCGGGTGCCGGACGACCATGTGACAG
>NZ_AEPN01000102.1:0-2661 GCF_000185925.1 Paracoccus sp. TRP
TGAAACTCGAACCGCGTGACGAATTCGCGCTGGAATTGGGTCGTCATGGTCTTTTGCCTCCGGCTGCTCGGGCCTGCGCGACATCCCGCGCGGCCTTCATGGGCTGCGAAAGCCGTGGAAGGGGACGCCTCTTCACCCCGCCTTCGGGGCCGGAACGCATGTGGAGGAGGACGGGGGGCGGCTGATTTGATGATGTGGACACCCCCACCCCAACCGTCGAATCTGGTTTCAACGGTTCTCCGGGAAGAAGGAGTGGTTGGATATGTCCGGAATGATCATTGGCCTCGATCTCGCGAAGAGCGTTTTCCAGGTCCACGCAGTCGATGCAGACGGAAAAGTCGTCATCACACGAAAGGTGCGGCGCTCCCAGATGCTCGAGTTCTTTGCGAGGTTGGATCCGTGTCTGGTTGGAATGGAGGCGTGCCCTTCCGCGCACCATTGGGCGCGAGAGCTTTCTGCCCTAGGCCACGAAGTCCGGTTGATGGTCGCGTCCTATGTGAAACCCTACGTCAAGCGCCAGAAAAACGACATGGTCGACGCCGAAGCTATCTGCGAGGCGGTGACGAGGCCGACCATGCGGTTCGTCCCGATCAAATCTGAATCGCAGCAGGCCATTCTCATGGTCCACAAAACCCGCGCTCTTTTGGTCCGCCAAAGAACAATGCTTGTGAACGCCCTGCGAGGCCATCTCACCGAGATGGGCGTCGTAGCGCCAAAGGGGATCAGACGGCATGCCGATCTCGTCGAGCGGGTGCTTGCACACGGCGCTGACGAGATTGACTTGCCGCCACTCGTGCGTGACATCGTGTTTTCCTCTGCCCGACAGATCGACTCCTTGAATGCCGAGATAAAGGAGCTCGAGAGGAAAATCCTGGAATGGCACCGCACGAGCGAAGCCAGCCAACGGCTGGCGACGATCCCCGGCGTCGGCGTGATCACCGCATCCGCAATGGCGGCCAGTGTAGTGGACCCTGCTGCCTTCAGATCGGGACGAGATCTTGCCGCATGGCTCGGCCTGACACCCCGATCCAACTCATCTGGAGGCAAAGAGCGACTTGGACGGATCACAAAGGCCGGCAATCGATATCTGAGAACCCTGCTGGTCATCGGGGCGACCGCTGTCGTCGGCTTCTCGAGGCGCTCAAACGAGGGGCCATTGTTGAGTTGGGTCAGAAAGCTCCTGCAGGCAAAATCAGCACGCCTGACCACCGTGGCTTTGGCCAACAAGATGGCACGGATCTGCTGGGCGGTGATGGCACGCAAGACCATCTACGGGGAAACAGCCGCATAAGTTCCGACGCACTGGCGTCACAACAGTTCGGAGGGTCTGCCCAAGAAGCGTGATGACTACCGGTTTTGCCGGGGATCAGGAAAACCCGTTCGCGAGACAGCGCCCGAAAGCGCGATGATTTGATAGGGACCATGATCCGCGGATATCATCAGGGCCCGCGGCCAACCGGCCGCACTACGAGGCCGGACATATGCAAGCACCCAACCGGATTCGACGCGCTTTGAGGAAAGACTTGACGAAGGGGGTGTCCACATATGCTTCGCGATGCAAAGCGGGGGCTCGTCCCCCGCGGCGGAAATCAGTTGCCCCCCGTCCTTGAAGGGGCGGCCCCTTTGACGGCCGCCTGCCCATCTCTTGAAGGACGTGCGGGTGTCGGGCGGGTTCGACAGCCAGGAAGAGGAGAAAGACGCGACCCAGTTCCTCAAGCGATGCTTGACCCCCTGCCCCGCTCCCTGACTGCTTTTGCGTTTTGAGAGAGTTCAGATCGTCAGCCGATGCAGATCCTTGAGGTCGATCTGCTGCGCCAGATGCTGACGCAGCGCTTCAGCGCCGTGGACACGGAGATCGTCGTTGAAATCCCCGAGACGTGGCTCAAGCACCTGTACGGCAATCCCGGCCTCGGTTGCTCTGGCAGTCAACCTTTCCGCCGCGCGATGCCCCGCCGGATCGCGGTCGATGGCGATGAAGAGGCGCTGCAACCCTTCCGGCAGCAGGACGGCTCCGAGGTGACCCGACGAGAGCGCCGCCCAGACGGGCAAAGAAGGTGCCGCCTCGCGGACAGACAGCATGGTCTCGATGCCTTCTCCCAGCACAAGGGTGTGATCTGCAGGAGCGATCCTGACGGCATTGCCAAGAAGGTGACCCATAGCCCGACGCGGCGTGTCGACAGCAGCCTTGTCCTGTCCGTCAGGTGCCAACCAAGTGCGATGCACGCCCTGCAAGGCCCCTGCCCCATCGGTGACCGCAGCGATTAGCGCTGGTCTGGGGATGGGCTTGGTCTGGCCTTCATCCCGATGCCAGCACTTCGGGTGGAAGCGCAGGGTTGCACTCGGCACTGCTTGGGTGACGCCCCGGGTGCGCAAGTAGACCTCGGCCAAAGAACCCGCCAAAGGCAGCGAAGCCGCAAACAAGCGCGCCGCTGCTGCTGGCGTACCCGAGGGGGATTTTCGGCTGCGCGGGGAATTGGCATCCGGAAGAATCGGCTGCGGACGGCCAAGATGCACCCGAGCCTCATTCAGAAGATCGGGAAAGCGGGTGATCCCCGTGCGTTCGCGGATGATGTCTAGGAGATCACCATGTTCGCCGGTTGCTGAATCGCTGTTATGTGGAATTCCACATAACACCGAACATGTTGCGGCGAATGTTATGTT
>NZ_AEPN01000101.1:0-2697 GCF_000185925.1 Paracoccus sp. TRP
GGTCACGTCTCGACGGAAATCAACACCCGAGCGTTCTGCAGCGACAGGAAGCCGTTTTCCTGGTCCTCGTCCAGAACGGCAGCCGCTGGCAGCAAGAAGCCTTGTCGTTCCCCGTCCGCGAATATTTGTTCGACGATTCCGGCCAGTTCCGACCGCAGGAGGGCGGGGGTGAGCGTGAAGTCCTGCTGTCCGGCGCCCTGCGCCTCGAAGCGCAGCGTGGCGACGTCGGTTGCGAAATCCAGCGGCGCGAAGGCGTCTTGCGCCGCCTCCGATGACACCAGCTTTTCCTTGAGGCCGGTCAGCACGCGCGCCTCGATGTTCTGACGGGTGATGGTGCGATTGTTTTCGCAGGTGCCGCGCCGATGGTGATTGAGGCAGGCATAGCGGTTCGGTGTGATGATGCCGACCTTGCCGCCGCAGCATCCGCAGGTGAGCAGGCCGGAAAGGAGCGAGGTGGGCCGGTTCGCGAGATGAACGCGCTTCATGCGGCCCTCGCGGGTGTTGGCCGGGTTCGGACCGAAGATTTCGGCAATCTGCCTCTGGCGGGCGCGCACGGCGTTCCAGAGTTCATCGTCCACGATGCGCAGGTGCGGAACCTCGGTCCTGATCCACTGGCTTTCCGGGTTGGGCCGGGAAACACGCTTGCCGGTGGACGGGTCTTTGACGAAGCGCAGCCGGTTCCAGACGAGAACGCCCATATAAAGCTCGTTGTTGACGATGCCGGTGCCGCGCGAGGCATGACCGCGAATGCTGGTGTCGCCCCACGCCCGGCCAAGCGGGCCGGGAATGCCATCCCTGTTCAGATCGACGGCAATGGCTTTCGGGCTTTTACCGGAAGCGAACTCGCGGAAGATGCGGCGGATGGTATCAGCTTCCCCGGAGACGATTTCCCGGTCGCCTCGGATCGGCTCGCCGCTGGCGTCCAGCGTCTTGAGGACGCGATAGCCGTAGCAAAGCCCGCCGCCTGCCTTGCCCTTCTCCACCCTGCCCCGAAGACCGCGATGGGTCTTCATGGCAAGGTCTTTCAGGAACAGCGCGTTCATCGTGCCTTTCAGGCCGACGTGAAGCTCGGAGATTTCGCCCTCTGTCAGGGTGACGATGGTGACGCCGGCGAATTTCAGATGCTTGTAGAGGGTCGCCACATCCGCCTGATCGCGGCTGATGCGGTCCAGCGCCTCGGCCAGCACCACGGTAAAGTCGCCGCGCTGCGCATCGCGGATCAGCCGCTGGATGCCATGGCGAAGAACCGTGCTTGCGCCGGATATGGCCGCATCCTCATAGGAACCGACGATCTGCCACCGCTCCTGCGCCGCGCGTTCCCGGCAAAGCCGGAACTAGTCTTCAATCGACGCCTCGCTTTGATTGTCAGACGAATCGCGGGCGTAAAGCGCAACCCTGGTCGCATTAACTGGCATTGGGGGTTCTCCGTAAAGATCAATCTTCGTCGGCCTCTCTGCGAGGCGCATTGTCATTGGCGGCCAAGCCTTGCAGCCGCGCAAAATCTTCCCGCGCCATCTGCCGCCCGATCAGACGGGCAATGTCGAGCACCACCCGATCCAGCTTTTCCAAGGACGCACTATCCTCTCCGCCCTCTGCTTCTCCTTCCGGCCCGTTGTCGTTGGCCGGTATCCTGCCGCCCCACCCGCCTTTCCCGCTGTCTGCCATGCCGTGGGCTCCATGCTGTTTTTGAGACAAACAGGCATGAAGCGGGACCGAAATCAGGCTGTGAAGCCATAAAACGCGAGCGTGCAGTCACGGCGAAGTATCGGCGGCACATGGGACGAGCCACGCCGCCAGATCAAATCGCACAAGGCCATCATGCGGCGTCCTTCAACGGGCGCGCACGCTCGACACGCTCGCGCTCCTTCGGTGTGTTCATCACCTCCCAGAGATCGTTGCGCCGCTGCACGTTCAGCCAGAAGTCAGGACTGTTGCCGAAGACGCGCGCAAGGATAAGCGCCGTCGCGGCGGTCACGTTCCTGCGGTTGCCGCACAATTCGTTGACGTGCTTGCGCTGCACGCCCATCGCCTCGGCGAGCGCGCCCTGCGTCAAGCCCATAGGCTCCATGAACTCTTCGGTCAAAATCTCGCCGACGGTGGCCGGCTTGCGCTTAGTGGTCAGCATGTTCGCCTCGCTTTCATCGGTAGCTGTGATCGTCCAGATAAATCCTGTCCGCCTCGCCCCGTTCGCCATCCCAGCGGAAGATCAGTCGCCATTGCTGGTTGACACGGATCGAATGGAAACCCGCCAGATTGCCGCGCAGCTTCTCAAAATGATTGCTGGGCGGCACGCGCAAGTCCTGATCGGTCATGGCGTCGTCGATCATCTGGAGCTTGCGGAACAACCGGGCTTCGAGATCGGACGGGATATTGCGGGAGTGGGCGTCGTCCACGAAGAACGCCCGCAACCAGTCATCCCGAAAGCCTACGATCATTCCCTACCTCCAACCATGGGTAAATGTACCACCCTATAACTCTTTTCGCAAGAACAATTCCAGACCCCGCGCACGCCGCCGCATCGTTCTCGACTGAGCTACTCCCCGGAAATTGGACGGCGAAGCAGGCCCCGCCTGCTTCCCGGAGCCGCGCAAGCGGTGGGTTGGAAGGGGAAAAGGGGCTTTGCGGGGCACCGCCTGCACAAACGAAGCGAAGCGAAGTGCGGAAGGTGGGTGAACCGCACCGGGTTTGCCGGAGGCT
>NZ_AEPN01000100.1:0-2827 GCF_000185925.1 Paracoccus sp. TRP
AGCGGGCGCAAAAGGGGGACTCCGCGCCAAGGTTTCGGCCGCTCGCGAGGTGGCTTCACGACCAAGATCCATCTGCGGGTCAATGCGGCAGGCCTGCCCATGAGAACCGAGATCACGGCCGGGCAGACATCGGACTACCTCGGCTTCGATCTGGTCATGGCTGACAACCTGCCCGAGCCAAGCGTTCTGCTCGCAGACCGCGGCTACGACTCCGACAACATCCGCAAGACCATGGAGGTGCGCGACGTGGTGCCGGTCATCCCCATGCGCAAAACCCGGAAGCTACGGGTCGCCGTTGACCGCAGGCTCTACCGCCTGCGCAATCTCGTTGAGCGGTGCTTCAACAAGCTCAACAATGCCCGTCGCGTCGCCACCCGCTACGACAAGACCGCCGAAAGCTTCCTGGGCTTCATCGACATCCCGTCGATCCGCCTCTGGCTCCGCCATTTGTCAACATGACCTAAGGCTCTTCCGGTGACGCGTGGTCGCAAATTCCTGCAAGTGCTGGAAGGCGCGCGCACGATCTTTCTGCGCGACGGTTTTGAGGGGGCAAGCGTCGACGACATCGCCCGGACTGCGGGTGTCTCCAAAGCCACGCTCTATAGTTATTTCCCGGACAAGCGGATCATGTTCATGGAGGTCTTCCGCCATGAACTGGCGCGTGAGGCCACCGACACCGGCGCGCTGATCGACGTGGATCTGCCGGTTGAGCAGGTACTACCCTTTCTCGTCCAGATCATCTCGACCTATGTGACTTCTGATATCGGTCTGCGCGTCTTTCGGGTCAGCGTGGCCGAGGCCGAACGGTTTCCCTTGCTTGCGCAGGAATATTACGAATCCGGCCCGGCCCTGCTGCGCCAGCAGCTTGTCAAATACCTTGATCGCTGCGTCCAACGCGGCGAATTGCGCATCCCGGATCTTGAACTGGCTGCCAATCAGCTCATCGAGCTGGCTGGCACTGCGATCCACGACCGCGCCCTGTTCCTTGGGCCGCAATCGGTGGACAGGGAACTTGTACGCAAAGTGAATCGCGGCGCCGTAACTATGTTTCTTGCCTGCTATGGAAGCGGCAAGAGCTCGCTGATGGAGGCGGCCGAATAGGCGTATCCCACCGCAAAGATCCGCTGGTCGTGTCCGAGTGACCGCTTCTCATTTCCCTGCTGCACTCCTATGATACGGTGACGGAAATTCTCTCACTGGATGGCCACCCGATGAACCGAGCCCTGATCGCGCTTCTTGCTCTTGCCCCCCTTGCCGCCTGCGCCCCGGCCTATGCGCCCGCGCCGGAGCCCGCAGCGAACGTTGCACCACTGCCGCCCACGCCGGTCGCCGGCGTCAATGGTCTGGAATCGCGCGAACCCGATGCCTGCCATGCCAAGAACTATGTCTCGGCCCTCGGCCAACCGGGCAGCATCATCCCAAGTCTGGGCGTCTCCCGCGAATATCGCGTGGTCGAGTATCGTGGCATCGAGCCGCAAGAATATGATCCGCTGCGCATCGTGTTCCGGCTGGATGCCTCGGGCAACATCTACAACATCGATTGCGGCTGATTATGCGAGTAATCCGACAGGCCTTACTGTTTGCGCCGCTTTGCGTCCTGGGCGCCTGTGCAGAGGCTCCGGCCCCAGCACCGGCTCCGGATTCTCAAAGCGATCAATGTCAGGCTACTTCGTTTCGCGGCCTGACAGGTCAGCCGCGATCGGTCCTCGGCAAAATGACCTTGCCCGCGGGCACCCGCGTCATTGGTCCGCGTGACCCGGTCACGATGGATTATCGTGCAAATCGGTTGAATTTTGAGATCGGCCAAGACGGCAAGATCGCCAAGATCGCTTGCTATTGACCGGATATGGCTGCGACAGCCCCGGGGCGTAAGGCGGCAACACAACCGCGCCCGGGGCTGAAAGCCGCCGTATCTTTTCCAGTTTCCAGCCGCTTTGTGACCCTAAGCTAACCGCTCTTTTCCGGTCCTAAGCGAAGACTCCGGTCAAGCATCCGCCGGTTGGTCACTGGGGGCCGACCATCTATCGAAAGCATGACAGTCACCGCAAGCGCACCGGGCCCCAACACCACGCCTTGAGCCAACCCAACGTGATTTCGATCAGGTTGCGGCATTTGTCGTTGCACATGGATTTTCCCGGAAATCCGTCGGGGGGGGGACAATGCCTGATCTCGTTGCCGTGCAGGAATCACGGTTGTGCTGAGCCCTGATCAGCTCGGGGCTTCGAAGCCAGCCGCTGCTGCAATGCCCGCACCGCCTCAGCACGGCCGAACTCGCGCGCAGCGGCCTGCCGTGCAAGCTCATAACCTGGCAGCATCCCGGCCAGTTCCTGCTCAGCAGTCAGCAAGGCGCGACAGCACTCTCCTGCCAGAGCATTTGCCAACCGCGCGCCGGCAAGCGTAAATGAGGTGTCTGTGCGGTAGATTGTGTCCAGTTCAGCCTTAAGCTGCGCAACGCGGCGCTCTGCCGCGCCCACATGGGTGCGCAGAACCGCCAGGCGCTGCATTTCCAGATCAGCCTTGAGACGAGCGATCCGTTCCAATCCGGCAAGCAGAGCTTTTTGGCGCCTCATGACCTTACCTTCCGCCGTGGCAAGCTGCCCCAACCCTCGCGCACCTTTTTACGCATCGCCTCGGCAAACCGAATGGCTGCAGCGACGGGTGCGAAATGCTCAGGCTTGATTTCTTGCCCGATTTCGACGGTTGCGTGGATCGCCCGGGCGCAAGGGGGGTCCGACCATATCGGAATCTGATGCTCTCGCGCGCGTTCGCGGATGCGGGCAGCAACCTCATCCACGCCTTTGGCTGTTGATTTCCGTCGAGACGTGAC
>NZ_AEPN01000099.1:0-2932 GCF_000185925.1 Paracoccus sp. TRP
AGCCTCCGGCAAACCCGGTGCGGTTCAGGCCTCTACAAGATCAGCGCGCAGTCTCTGACAGTACCTTTGCCCTGCGGCGCAGCGAACGCGCGTCGCAGGTGCACTGTGACCGGCTGGTCCCGGCCATCTGACCTTTTGCATTAGCCGCGACGGTCGCTGCCCGCTGTGAATTAAGCTGATTGCACGCATATCCCGGGCTTTACTGCTGACAATCCGCAAGATCATCGCGTTGTTTCGTCCAGCAGCGGCGCCGACCTTCACAAAGATTGCAAAGCTGACGGTTAGACGGTGATCAGGCAGGCCGCCAGCAGAAACACTGCTGCAACAAGAATGCTTCGGATGTGGGCTTGTGGTTTGCCCGCCTTTCCAAAGGAGCTCCAATGGGATCTGACTGCGTTCTTGCACGCGCGAAGAATCCGCAGCGTGACTGCACGCACCAAAAGAGCAGGGTCGTCAGGGTGTGGCATTCTGGACGATAGTAAGCAGTTACCGTCCGGTAAAGGCTCCAAGCGGCCATTCGCGGTGCTTAATGAACAGCCCTGCTGCCTGATAGTGACGGTGCATGATTGTCAGCACCTTACGCCCGCGTCTGACGCTGCATCCTTTACAGGCAAATCCATCCTTTTCATCCTGTCAGACAGCGCGGATCTGCCACGGCTGACGGCCCGGACAGGCGCAGGCCATTGCCTTGCCATAAGTGAATTAAGTATTCGAGTTGTCGACTTCATTAACAGCATTACAAATAGGTGCACCTATGACCGAGCCAGAAACCTTTCCCGAGCGCCGACGCGGATCAGGCGTCAAATTGGTCTATGATGTGTTGCGTGACGAAATTCTGGATCTGGTTCTGCCCCCCGGCAGCCCCATAGATGAGGTCCAGCTGGCCGAGCGTTTCGGCATGTCGCGCACCCCTATCCGGGAGGCTCTGGTCCGCCTTGCCGGCGAAGGTCTGGTCGAGACCCTCCCGAACCGCTCGACCATGGTCGCCAATATCGACCTTCTGAACCTGCATACGTTCTTTGACGCGCTGACGCTGATGTATCGCGTGACGACAAGGCTGGCAGCGACCTATCACAAACCCGCTGATCTGGAAATCTTGCGTGCGCATCAGGCAAAGTTCTCGGCTGCGGTCGAGGCACAGGACGCGCTGGCAATGATCGCCTCGAACCGCGACCTGCATGCCGCCATCGCCGAGGCCGGGCGCAACCCCTATTACCACAGCCTTTTTGTGCGCCTGCTCGACGAAGGGCGTCGGCTTTTGCGGCTTTCCTACCAGTCGTTCAACGACCGCCTGCCGCGCGAATATGTAGATGAGCACGAGGCAATCATCGCCGCGATCGAGGCACGGGATGTCAAACTGTGTGACCGGCTGGCCAAGGCGCATGCAGATCAGATCGTCCGCCAGATCCAGAAATTCATCTCGCGAGATCAGCGGCAGCAGTTGACGCTATAGCCGAACTCGTCAGATTCTTGTCGACAAATAAAATGCAAATACTAGGATGGCGGCTGAGAGAATCAGCACCCTGCCTGCACGACAGAAGGAGCCATCCATGAACACTCAGATCTTTACCGGCGTCATTCCTGCCCTGATGACCCCCTGCACCGCCGAGCGCCAACCCGACTATGATGCACTGGTGCGCAAGGGGCAGGAACTGATAGCCGCGGGCATGTCAGCGGTCGTCTACTGCGGCTCGATGGGGGATTGGCCGCTCTTGACCGACGCCCAGCGGATGGAAGGGGTCGAGCGACTGGTCAAGGCCGGCATCCCGGTGATCGTCGGGACCGGCGCGGTAAACTCGGCCTCGGCGGTTGCCCATGCCGCCCACGCGCAAAAGGTCGGGGCAGCCGGTCTGATGGTCATTCCCCGGGTGCTGTCGCGCGGCGCCTCGGTCACTGCCCAGCGCAACCATTTCAAGGCAATCCTGGCCGCCGCGCCCGATCTGCCCGCCGTGATCTACAACAGCCCCTATTACGGGTTCGAAACAAAAGCGGATCTGTTCTTTGCCCTGCGTGCCGAACACCCGAACCTTGTCGGCTTCAAGGAATTCGGCGGGGCCAAGGCGATGACCTATGCGGCCGAACACATCACCAGCGCCGATGACAGCGTCATCCTGATGGCCGGTGTCGATACAGGCGTTTTCCATGGCTATGTAAAATGCGGCGCGACCGGCACGATCACCGGGATCGGCAATGTCCTGCCGCGCGAGATCCTGCATTTCGTCGCCCTGTCCAAAGCCGCCGCCGCCGGCGATCTTGAGGCCCGTCAGCGCGCGCAGGAGCTGAGCGAGGCGCTGGAGGTGCTGTCTTCGTGGGACGAGGGAACCGATCTGGTGCTTTACTATAAGCATCTGATGGTCCTGCAAGGCGACAAGGAATATACCCTGCACTTCAATGAAACTGACGAGTTGACCCCCAGCCAGCGCGCATGGGCCGAACAGCAGTACAACCAGTTCAAGACCTGGTATGCCGGGTGGAGCAAACAACCCGGCGCGGTTCAGAAATACGCAGCCTGAGCCTGAAATCAGAAAGGCCCTTCCAGTTCGGAAGGGCCATTTTTCTACCTTACGCCACCGCGTCGAGGCCAAGCCTCAGCCAGCGATCAAGTTGCGCGGCTTCATCCGCGCTCAGCGTGATGCCATCCGCCAGCGACTTTTCCCGCGCCGCGAAACGGCGTTGCGAAGGCAGCCTTGCGCCCTGCCCCCGGATGGCCTCGAACAACAATTCGGCCCGGGCAAAGGGATCTCCCGAACGGCCAGCCGCAAATTTCTCAGGCGACAGGGCGATGACCAGTTCACCATGGAACGGTGCAAGCGTGGTCGTACCCAGAAAATCCAGCACTTCCGGACTGGTCAGATCACCGATCATGATGCCCGCCAGCAGTTCGATCATCGTGCTGATGGCTGATGGACCTGTCACGGTTTGGTGCCGCTCC
>NZ_AEPN01000098.1:0-3256 GCF_000185925.1 Paracoccus sp. TRP
TGGCTCCGCCATTTGTCAACATGACCTAGTTGGTGCACTGACACTTGCCATGTCACTTTCGGCCTGCGCACGTGTGTCTCACCTTGGCCGCCCCCCATCTATGACCGAACCCGAAAGCAGCGTCGAATTTCAGGCCATGACCTCGTCAGGCTATGGTGTCAATGAGCTGCCCGACAGGCCGCAAAGCACGGCCTCGCTGTGGAGCAGAGCGCAAAACTCTCTGGTCGCGGACCGCCGAGCTTCGCAGCGCGGCGATATCCTGACCGTGGTGATCGAAATCGACGACCGGGCCGAGATCCAGAACAGCTCGGGCCGCAGTCGCAGTTCGTCAGACAAGGTCAGTATTCCCTCAATGATCGGGCTGCCGCAACGTATCGACGAGGCCCTGCCTGAGCGTGCCAGTATGAAAGAACTGGCCGATGCCAAGGCTGCCTCCAGCTTCAAAGGCAGCGGGAATATTTCCCGACGTGACAAACTGACTCTGCGGGTGGCAGCTACCGTTGTCGATCGCCTGCCCAACGGCGTTCTGCGTATCCAGGGCACGCAAGAGGTACGTGTGAACAACGAGATGCGTGAACTGACCGTTAGCGGTTTTGTGCGCCCATCAGATATCAGGCGCCGCAACGAGATTGCCTATGACCGTATCGCCGGTGCCCGTATCTCTTACGGCGGGCGCGGCCAGATCAGCGATGTACAGCAGCCGCGCTACGGTCAGCAGGTCGCCGATATCCTTCTGCCCTATTAAGCAGGCGGAGCGGTCGTGAAAAAACTATTGCTAATCTTGCTGCCCGTACTGGCCTTCGTTGGGGGGGCGATCAGTGGCGATATTTTGGGTGAGCCCAAGCCTGCAGATGAAACCAGAACCCAAGGCACAGCTACTGAACAGGCTGACGCCGCATCCCAAACAGGCAAAGGCGAAAGCTCGTCCACAACAAAGGACGACACCCTTGGGTGGTTCCGTTTTCCAACCCAGTTTTTTGTGCCTGTCCTGCGCAATGGTTCACCAACAGCTGTGATGATCCTGTCACTCGGCATCGAAACCCCCGCCTCTGCCCAGGCCGAGATTGAAGCGCAAGAATTGCGCCTGCGGGACAGCCTGCTCAATGCGCTGATGATCGAGGCAAATACAGGCGCTTTTGATGGCAATTTCACCTCTGAGGTCACGCTTCAAAAGTTGCGAACATCCCTGCTTGCAGCGGCGCAAAAGACTGCGGGACCGAATGTCAGACGCATTCTGATCGAGGATATTGGCCGACAAGAGCAATAACGCCCTCTGGCCCGATCCGCAGGATCCTTATAGGAAAGAGGCGATATTATCGGAGACCCAGTTGCATCCGCCGATCACTATTGCCATGGCCAGTTATAACGGGGCGCGGTTCATTCGCGCCCAGCTAGACAGTCTGGCTGCGCAAAGCATCTCAGACTGGAAGCTGATTGTTTCCGACGACGGCTCGACGGATGGAACGCGGCAGATTGTTGCGGAGTTTGCCCGCACTCGCCCCTCGGGACAAGTAGAGCTGATAGACGGTCCCCGACAAGGATCGACCCGGAACTTCCTGCACCTGACCCAACGGGTCGATGCCGGCGGGTGGCTGGCTTATGCCGATCAGGATGATGTCTGGCTGCCGGACCGGCTGGAGCGCGGCGTGGCCTTCCTGCACGGACGCATAGATGCAGCGATTTATGCCGCGCGAACAACAATCTGCGACGAGGCGCTGAACCCGCTTGCCGCGGCACCGCATTTCCCCGGACCGTTTACGTTTCGCAACGCACTGATCCAAGCCTGTTTGCCGGGCAATACGATCCTTGCCAACTCGCAGGCGATCCGGCTGTTGCAGGCGACAGTCCCGGCAGCCGAAGCAGCAGGCATCATCTCGCATGACTGGTGGGCCTATCAAATCCTGTCGGGTGCGGGCGCGAGTATCATGCGCGACCGGGCACAAGTGCTGCTTTATCGCCAGCATCGGAAAAATCTGATGGGGCGGAACGATACGGCACGAGCGAAGGCTGCACGGGCCTCAATGCTGATAAACGGAAAGTTTGCGGACTGGCTGGCACGGAACCAAAAGGCGCTGGAACCTGTCGCCTCCCGACTACTCCCCGAGAACCAGCGCTTATTAGAGCGTTTCGGAGAGATCTTGAATGCCAGCGGTCCAAATGCCTTTGCCGGAATGCTGCGGCTGCGGCTTTATCGGCAGACCCGAACGGGCACCTTGGCAGTTCTGGCAGCAGCTCTTACCGGACGCTTACGCATTCCGGACCCCAAAAATACAAGCTAAAACAATCGGCGATGCGGAGAGGGAGAGGGAAAAGGGCATGACCTGCTTTCCCAACCCACCAACGCGTGGATATCTGAAATTCGCCGCGCTGCCTTGGCGGATAAAACGGCGCGGCGCTATCTTATCCATTAGCGGCCTGTACCGACAACCGCGTCGCGGCCTGGCCCCACCTCGCCTTGAGCAAACCGCTGTCATCATAGCCGCGAATATTCTTGTCCGTTCCGGGACAGAGCACCAAGTCATCATAAGATTTGGCTTGAGTGTCATGCACCACGCGCCATCGTGAATCATGAGCAGCAGACTCCGGTGCCACATGAACGCCGCAAACCTCTGTTCATTCCACACTGAGCAATAAGCTGAGGCGGTAACCATCCGGCGATCTTTACCCAAAGTGGCAAGGCCCCAATTCCCTGTAGTTCTCGACACCGGTCGTGCTGCCGCCGATCAGATCCGGACGGCCACGTCCAGAACTCGATCACCATCATCCGCCGACTCCCTGTCGCAGCGCTCGCCCGCAGCTTGCTCAGATATCCTGGCTGCGCACAACTCAACCGAGATCCGCGCAGCTGTTTGTGACGCAGTAAGACTAAACGGTTGTACGGAAAGGGCTCCGGCAGCAGCAGGGCCAATGATTTGGCCGCGCTATTGTAAAGCCTAACCGTTCGTTCCCACAGTTTGATGGGCGATCCATTCTTTGGGATGTAAGAATGCCTTATGGGACGAGTTCGTCACGAAGGCGCCACGACTGCGCGCACCATCTGAGCAGCAATACAGCGATCAGAAGCGTCGACCACCGCGATGAACCGCGGTATTAACCCAAAGGTCGTGGCGAAATGGCGGAAATCTCACACGGTCGAGAACATGAAGACTGGGCCGAAAAACCTTGTTCGACGACTCCGAGCGAGGAGGAGGCAGAGGTCCCGGTGTCACAGGACGACTGTCTTTATGCCCTGTGAACCGCACCGGGTTTGCCGGAG
>NZ_AEPN01000097.1:0-3258 GCF_000185925.1 Paracoccus sp. TRP
ACGCCGACTGGTTCAGGGAAGCGTTGAAAGACAGGGGCATACGCGCCTGCATCCCTGGCCGGAAGCAGCGAAAGAAACCGGTGAAATACGACAAGCGCCGATATAAACGCCGCAACCGCATCGAGATCATGTTTGGCAGGCTCAAGGATTGGCGGCGTGTGGCAACACGATACGACCGCTGTCCGAAGGTCTTCCTCTCCGCCATCGCCTTAGCGGCGACCGTCATGTTCTGGCTATGATAGCTCAACGAGTCCTGACCCTACGGGTGTCGCAAACACCCAGCTCTATGGAGTTCGAAGCCCGCGCCATACCGGCACAGGGATCAATGCCGAACCATGGGGTTGACAAGCCTGTCGGTCTCCAGCCTCAGGACCGACCGCCAAAGCGGCGTCTTGAAAATCATGTGCGCCGATCGCCCATCCGGCTCACTGGCTTCCTGCGACGTGATGAACCCAGCCCATTCCAACGGTTTCAGAACACAGGAACTGAAGACGCCGATCTGCCGCCAGCCGTCATTGTCCCAGTTCGGCCCCTCACCGTAGAAGACCCCGTAGAGCTCTCGCTCGCTCAGCCCGTTCTCGATCTCCACGTTCATGACGTTGAGCCAGGTGTCCCAGTTCCCCGGTGCCTCCTCGCCGGTCCGGGAATAGGCGGCGTGATCCATCGCCAGCAGGAAAAACGGCACCAGTTTGTCGAACAGCGCACCGGGCTGTCCCGCATACATCCTGCCGTCGTTCGTCGCGCGAAACGTGCCCTTGTAATGACGTCCGAGGCGCAACCGGATCAGCATGAAATGCAGCAATTCGAGCGGCGGGAAATCGGCTTCGTTCACCACCTTGCTGTAGCGGAACATCTCCTCGGCGGTCTTGCCGGGCCATTGGAAGTGTTCCACCGCCCAATGCACGAAATCCCGCTTGAAGGCCTTGGTGGCGGTCAGGCCGATGCTGCCTTGCTCCAAGGCGTAGCCGAGCGTCAACGAGGCGGCGCGGAACATGGGCGACAGGGCCAGGTCGGGATGGTCGTCAGGCAGGGGGCGGAAGTCGATCATGGAAGGGCCTGTCTTTGTCCTCTCGATGGAGGTTTGCTGACGATCATATGGCCAAGCTGCGCGGAGGCAAGCAGCCCAGCTGATTCCGTTGAGTCGTCAAGAGCCGTCTTCCCGTCAGAGCGAGAACGGCCGATGGAAATCCTCCGGGACCGCCTCACAAACCGCATGCGCACGGCCGTCGTCAGGCGACTATACTCTGACCGGCCGAGGAGAGGCTGCAATTCGTGGTCATGTCCTGTTGCTCGCATCCAATTCATAGAGCTCTGCCGGTCGGAATGCGTTTCCGGTCTCATACTCGCCGGTCGCGCGAAGAGGATGGTGATCCAGGAGCTTGCGCCGAAAAGCCGGTTTGGCCAATGAGCGTCCGAGAATGACCTCATGGACCTGCTGCACATCTCGCAGGGTGAAGCGCTTCGGCAGGAAGGCAAAGCCGACAGGTCCGGATCCTATCCTTTCCTGCAATCGGCGGACCGCATCCGCCAGAATGGCCTCATGGTCGAAAGCCAGCCGCAAAGGGACATCTGCGTCATTCTTCACAATGGCAACGGAAGAGCTGGCCCCCGGTATATGGACGCGGGCCAGTTGCAGATCCTGGCGCCCTGCCATGCGGCTTCGGAAGGCCGCTTCCGGCGCCACCGCCAGCCAGGCGATCGACACGACATGACCGCGAGGGTCCCGGCCCGGATCACCATACGCCGCCAATTGTTCGAGATGAAGGTCGCCGATCCCCGCCTTGGTTTGCGCCGCACGGCCAACGGCCTCTTCAAGGGGCTGGCCCTGATGCACGAATGCCCCCGGAAGCGCCCAGTCGCCGCCGACCACATCACCGTCTTCACGACGGATGAGCAGGCAGTAAAGCCCCGCATCCCGGACGCACAAGGCGATGATATCGACCGCAAGTGCGGGGTGTGAATAGTCGCTGAGTTGTTGCATGGTGGCTCTTATTTTTTTACTTGGTTATTACTCTTGCGGATATAAGTAAAGACCGCTATTCTTTGCTCACCTCATCTTGCGGGACCTGTGGGGACATCCGGCCCCTGTCCGGTAATCCACAAAAATCCGGCATGGTTGCGTTGCCTGCCATCATTTCGGTTCCTAGGATATGAGGAAGAAGGCCGAGGCTGGTGATTTCCTGCCCGCAATGGCTTTGTTGCGCAAAAGGTGCTTTGGGTATAGTTCCCCTTTCCTTGGACAGACTTATCCTGCGGCCATTGTCGTGGGCGTGCCGAGAGCCGTGTAACGGTTCATGACGGCGCAGCGGATTTGGATCTCGGCGACCTGCCGGTCGAAGTCCCGCGCCATGAGGCTCTGACCCAGACGTTTTACACAATGCATCTTTGCCTCGATGCGGCTTCGGCGGTGGTACCCGCTCCATCGTCGCCAGATCGCCGGACCGAGATATTTGACGGCCCGGAGGATTTCGTTGCGGGCGCCCGCGCCGGCAGTTGTCGGCTTCCAGGGTTGGGCATTCTTGCGCGGCGGGATGATCGCCTCTGCCCCTCGATCCGCAATTGCGTCATGGCACTTGCGGGTATCAAAAGCCCCGTCGCCAGTCACGGAGCCGATGTCCTCATCGGGTGGGATCTGGCTGAGCAATTCCGGTAACATCGGCGCATCACCGATATCGCTCCCGGTCGCCTCGACGGCCCGCACCTCCAGCGTTTCCTCATCGACCGCGATGTGAACCTTGCGCCAGATGCGCCGCTTGGTGCCACCGTGCTTGCGGGCATTCCACTCGCCTTCGCCCTCCGCCTTGATGCCGGTGCTGTCGATCAGCAGGTGTAACGGGCCGTGGCCACCCCGATAGGGAATATCCACCGTCAGGGTCTTCTGTCGGCGGCATAGCGTGCTGTAATCTGGAACCGCCCAGTCCAGCCCCGCCAGACCGAGCAGACTTTCGACAAAGCCCGTCACCTGCCGCAACGGCATGCCAAACTGCACTTTCAGCGTCAGGCAAGCCTGGATGGCCGCATCGCTGTAAGCTTGCTGGCGGCCTCGTTTGCCGCTCGGAGGCGGCGACCAGATCTTCGACGGATCAAACCAGATCGTCAGCGAGCCACGTCGCTTCAGGGCAGAATTATAGGACGACCAGTTCGTGGTCTTGTATCTCGTTGGGGTCCAGTTGCTCATGCTCCCTGCTAGCACACTGGATTCGCAAGATGAATCCCGTCAGCCATTTGCGCAACATGTATAACCGCCCCTTGCGCAAG
>NZ_AEPN01000096.1:0-3279 GCF_000185925.1 Paracoccus sp. TRP
TTTTCATTTTTTTGGAGGTATTTTCATGATTTCTTCGTGTTTTGCGATTGCCTTTTCGAGGTCGTCAAAGACGGTGAGTTTTCCCCGGTCGAGTACGGCGCCCATGTTGCACATCTTGCGGATCATCGGCATCGAATGGCTGACCACGATCGCCGAAGAACTCGCCATACGGTCGGCAAAGACGCGCTGCGACTTGGCGCGGAAATTGGCGTCGCCCACGCTGGTCACCTCATCGACCAGATAGGTGTCAAAATGGATCCCCATCGAGGTCCCCATCGCCAGACGCGACCGCATCCCCGAGGAATAGCTTGCGAATGGCTGGTGGTAATGGGCGCCAAGCTCGGCAAAATCCTCGACGTAATCGACCAGCTCATCGGTATCGACGCCGTAAATCCGCGCCACAAAGCGCACGTTCTGCGCCCCGGTCAGCTCGCCATGGAAACTGCCGGCAAAACCCACCGGCCATGAGATGGTGCCATCCGACAGCACCCGCCCCGAGGTCGGCGCCACCGTCCCGGCAATCATCCGCAAAAGCGTCGATTTTCCCGCCCCGTTGCGCCCAAGAAGCGCAACCGAAGCACCGGTCGGAAACACCGCGTTGATATTGTCCGCAACCTGCGTCTCGCGCCCCTTGAGACGATAGATCTTGGTCAGGTTCTCCAGCCAGATCATCGCTTAGCGGCGGTCCCGGACACTGTAATAGATCAGCACAAGGATCGACCAGCCGGCCAGCAGCAGCCCCGCCACCATGGCCAGCAGCCAGGGACGGTTCGGCTCGGTCGCGCTCTGCGCCACCTTGGGCTCGATATGGGCGGCAAGATAGCGTGCCTGGCGCTGCGTCTCGGCCAGGGCCGTCTCATAGGCGATCCGCGCCGAACGATAGGCACCCTCGGCAAATTCACGGTCCACGGCCAGCTTTTCATATTCCGCCATCAGCTGGGCATAGCTCTCGCCCGCAGGGCCCTGGCCCTCGGCGCCGAACTTGCTGCGCTCGGCCTCGATCAGCCGGCGCAGGGCCTCGATCTTTTGCTGGGCCTGAACCACCCGGTGATCGGTCGGCTGGGCATTGTCCAGCAGCAGGTCATGGGCAACCAGCGCCTCGGCCAGCTGCGCCTGCAACCCGCTCAGCACCCCCATCTGGCCGGCCAGATCGGCCTCGGGGTCGACGATCTGCGAGCGCATGCGAAAGGCGGTCATCGCCTGGCGCGTCTCGGTCAGCTCGGCGCGGGCCTTGTCAAGCTCGGCCCGGGCAAGGCGCGTCGCGTCGTTGCGGGCGATGGTCGAGATCTCGTTGATCTTGTCCGAACTGGCCTGGAACACCGCCGCCGCGATCGCCTGCGCATCCTCGGGGGTAAAGGCGCTGACCTTCAGCGTGATAAGCTGGGTGCTGCTGTCGTAAAGCACCTTGACCTGACGCTGCCAGTAATCGGTCAGATCCTCAATGTGGTTTTCGGGATTGAAGGCAAAGACAAAATCATGCGGCCAGGCGCGCGAGAAACGGGCGTGCAGGTCAAGCTCGGCGTCGATCCGCTCGACCATGTCCTGGCTGCGGATATATTCGTAAAGCACATCGGTATCGGCCGCCCCGCCGCCACCGGCCAGTGGCGACAGCCCGCCCAAAAGCTCGATCGAGGGGGCGGCCTGTTCGTTGCGCACCGTAAAGCCGACGGTCGAGACATATTGATCGCTGGCCCGCAGCCACAGATAGGCAGCCCAGATCAGCGTCGGCAGCACCACCAGCGCAAGGAATGAGCCAAGCATCAGCCAATGCCGCCGCCGCGGCTGGGCGATGCCGACCGGCGGCCGCACCGGCTGGGCGGGCACCGCCCTGGCCGGGGTCGGCGCCACCGGTTTGGCAACCGGCTTTGCCGCAGGCTTGGCGACGGGCCTGGCCACCGCCTTGGCCGGAGGCTGTGTCGCGGGTTTGGCCGCAGCAGCCGCAGGTTTGGCCGCGGCAGCGGGTGCAGGCTCCTGCATGGGACGGACCGGAATCGGCCTGGCCTCCTGCTCCTGCGGGCGCAGCGCCGGAGGATTGGTCTTGCCCGCCGCAGGCTGCGGCCCGGTCACCTGCGGTCCGGTCACCTGCGGCCCGGCTACCTGCGGCTGGGCCACCTGCGGCTGGGCGCGTGACGCATCCGCCTGACCCGCATCCGCAGGCCCGGCGGGCTGGGCCGGCTGAGCCTTGGCCCCCAGGCCCTGCTGCTGCTGAAAGGGACGTTGCGCGACGGCCGGCGCGGCCGTTTGCGGCGCAGCGGGCGCAGCCGCCTCGGGGGCGGGGCTTGCGCTGGCTTGCTGCCGGGCGGCCGGCTGGCCGGTCTTGTCACCGGCCGGAGGAGAAGAGGTGGTCACGGGCGGGGGCCTTCGCTGGTTTACCTTTCGACTGCAGTTGTTACATATTGCCGCCCGTACAGACCAGCGTTTGCGTTCACATGTCCGATATCGCCCCCGTTCCGGCACGCCCCGTTCCAGCATCCCCGAACCGCCGTCCCCAGCGGCCCGGCCGGCATGGGCCGCGTTTCCGCATGGTCCGCACCGTGACCGCCCTGATGCTGCGAGAAATCGCCACAACCTATGGCCGCTCGGTCGGCGGCTATATCTGGGCGATTCTCGAACCGGTCCTGGGGGTGGCGCTGCTTAGCGTGCTCTTCAGCCTTGCGCTGCGCAGCCCGGGGCTCGGGTCGAACTTTCCGCTGTTTTACGCCACGGGCTTCCTGCCCTTTGCGATGTTTCACGACCTGTCCAGTAAAACCGCGGCGGCAATCCGCTTTTCCAGGCCGTTTCTTGCCTATCCCAGCGTGACCTTCATCGATGCGCTGATCGCACGGGTGGTGCTGAACGTGCTGACCCATGCCACGGTCATCGCCATCGTCATCTCCGGCATCTATGTCGCCTTTCAGCTGCCCGGTCCGGTGGACCTTGCCCCCGTGCTCGAGGCACTGCTGCTGCTTGCCCTGCTGGGCATGGGCGTCGGCACGCTGAACTGTTTTCTGATCACCAGCTTTCCGATCTGGGAGCGGATCTGGAGCATCATCACACGCCCCCTCTTTCTCGTCTCGGGCATCTTCTTTCTCTACGACCTCATGCCCGCAAAGGCCCAGGCGCTCTTGTGGTACAACCCCCTTATCCATTGCATCGGACTGATGAGACGAGGCTTCTACCCCACATATGAGGCCGCGTATGTCAGCAGAACATATGTCCTGACCGTCGCTATAACACTCATCGTCGCAGGGCTCGCACTGCTCGAAAAAAAACACAAAAAATTACTCGAACGCTAAAGAA
>NZ_AEPN01000095.1:0-3327 GCF_000185925.1 Paracoccus sp. TRP
GGTTCGGGGAGAAGTGAACAGGCAGGAGGCCTGCTGGTTAAGCGCGCGGTCGCTATAGCGATTTCAGGAACGCCATCACGTCTTTGTCCTCCTTCCAAGAGCGTCTTGGCCCCGATTGGCCAACCTCGCAGAGCGCAACGGCGTTTGCTTTCAGCGTCAGGTCGATCTCGGCATAGATGTTGGTCGTGCTGATCGATACATGTCCCAACCAGGCACGTATGGTGTTGATGTCCACACCAGCAAGAACCAGATGACAGGCCGTCGTATGTCGGATCACGTGCGGCGTAACCGTTCGGCCCGCGAGTCTTGGAACTTGCGCAGCGCAGCGCTCGATCAGGCGATAGACCCCGAAGCGCGTATACCCTGTCCCCAGCCGGCTGACAAAAACAGGTGCGTCCCCCTCGCGAGCGCGGATTTCGCGCGCAAGGACTTGCTCGGTTTCCGGCCACAAAGGGCACTGGCGCGTTTTGCCCCCCTTTCCATGAAGAGTCGCAAGATCATGGCCGCCTCTCCGGGCGGCAAACGACAGATCCTGCACCTTCAGCTGCGTTGCCTCGGACACGCGCGCGCCTGTGTTGTAGAGGAAGAGCAGGAGGGCGTATTCGTGCTGTCCCCGGTCCGTCTTCCTGTCAGGCACCGCGAGCATCGCCTCCATTTCCGGCCGCGTCAGCCAGCCAACCGATGGCTGCATGGACTTTTTCGAAGATATGGCGCGGATATGCCCACACCACTCGACATGCGCCGGGTCCCTGCTGCCGACAAAGCGAGCAAAGGCCTTTACGCCGGCAAGCCGCTGATTGCGGGTCCGGACGGAACATCTGCGGTCGTCTTCGACATGGGCGAGGAACTTCAGAACCAGCGATGACGCCAGATCGCGCACCGTCAACCGGTCGACGGGCTTCCGCAGCTTGCGGCTTGCAAATGGCAGGAGCAGTCGGAAGGTGTCACGATAGCTAGATCGGGTGTTTCGGGCCAGGTTTCGCTCGGTGACGATGTATTCGATCAGGAAGCGCCGAAGCCAGGGACCAAGGAGTTCACGCTCGGGCATTCTCACCTCCATGGACAAAACGCGCAAATCGCATCGACGCTTGGTTCAAGAGATCTGGGGTCATCGTCAGGTAGATCTTCGTGCCTTCAAGATCGGAATGCCCGAGATAGGTGGACAGCACGGGCAGCAGTCGTTGCACATCTGCCCCTTCTTGATACCAGTCGGTCAGTCTGTGAACCGCAAAGCTGTGGCGGAGATCGTGCATGCGTGGCGCCGATCGCCCTCCAGCGCTGCCTTGTACGTCCGCGGTGCGGCGGAGCCGATCGAACGCAGTCTGAACGGTGCTGCTTGCAAGCCGGGTCCCGTCCCTGTTCGACAGCAGGTATGCGGCACCATCCGGGGCAAACCGCTGTCCTGGTGGCTGCGACAGGTGGTTGGCAAGCGCCGTCGCAAGCGGCAATCCGGCGGGCACCAGCCTGCTCTTGTGGAACTTGGTGTCCCGGATTGTCAGGACGGAAGCCTTCAGGTCGACATCATCACGCAGAAGCCCGGTGGCCTCGCTGAACCGAAGCCCCGCGCCATAGAGCAGCAAGAGCAGCGTGCGGAACGTATTCAGGTCGAGCTGCTTGGCGCCTACAATCGCAATCTCGATGTTTCGCGGATCGAAGAGACGCTGCAACTGCGTGCGACAGTAGATGTGCGGTGGCGCGAGCAGGGGCGGCCGCCGTTCGCTTACGGGAAGCGGCGACGAACTGGCATAGTCGCGGCTGATCGCAAATCTCCAGAAGCCCGCGAGCGCATAAGCCTTATTGTCGCGGTGCCGGGTTCCCCGGCCTTGACCAATGAGGAAGGCGAGCACCTGAGCCCTCGATATCTCGTCGCAATAGGTCTCTGGGCCGACATGGTGCATAAACTGCCGCAAGAGGTTCCGAGTGGTTGTGAACTTTGCACCATGCGCCTGCCGCCAAGCGACATAGTGGTCAATCGCGTCGCCCAGCTTCATAGCAGCGCCTCGAGATTGAGGGCGGCCACCTCACGCAGCGCTACCAGGTCGACCTTGGCATAAATCGCCGTCGAAGACGGATCACGATGGCCGAGGAAGTCTCCGATGACTTTCATCGACACGCCTCTATCCAGGAGGTGTTGGGCGGCGGCATGCCGGAGCGCATGTGGGCCTCGCCGCCCTGTCACGACGCCGACGCCCGCAAGGCGGTCGCGGACGATCTTGCCCAATGCCTTGCGATCCAAGGGACGGATTGGCGCGCGGGAGGTGAAGAAGACAGCACCCCCGTAACCTGTTGGCCGCCCATGCTGGAGGTAGTCCAGGATCGCTTGTCCAACTTCCTGCGATAGCGGCCAGAGATGGGTCCGGCCCGGCTTCGGACAACGAACCCGAAGCATCTCTGCATCCCAGTCGAAGTCATCGAGGCGCAGGCCCGCCACCTCGGCGACACGCAAGCCGTAGGATGTGAACAGCATGAGGATAGCCCGATCGCGCAGATCGACCGTGCGCTCCCCGCTGACCGAAGCCAAAAGGCGCTCGACGTCGTTGCGTTCGATTCCCTTCGGCAAAACCTCGTCGGCCCTGTATCCCGGCGCGACGATGCCTGCGGCCAAGCCCGGGCGACACCATTGGCGCTTCTCGGCAAAGGCGATGAATGATCTCAGGCGCTGCGCGAAGTCGTGGAGCGTTCTACGGCTCCAGACGCCGCGGCGATGTTCATCACTGATGATGGAGTCGATGTCAGCCATCACCAGCGAGGCAATCGCTATGCCGCTGCCCCTAATCTTGGTCAGGAAGTGGTCGGCCGCGCCACAATAGCCATGGACCGTCTCGGTCGACAGGCCGCGCTCTTTCCGCAACCAGTTTTCGTAAACGCTGAGTTCGATGCAATACGGGTGCGGCACCTCATCAATCTCGATCCAGCCGAGATGGTGCAAAAGGTCGGTGCAATGACTGATGAAGCGCTGCTGGGCCTTGCTAGCCGCCTCTCGATCGCATCTGCGCCCTTTGGGATTGGACCAGAGCTTGGCAGCCGTTTCTACGTCATGCTGGCTGATTGTGTCGCCGTCGCGGATGTCCAGAAGCCGCACAAGGTTGAGATGGGCATTCGCGCACTTTCGCAGGGTGGCGCGCCGTGACCCGCATTCCTTCAATTTCACAAGGTATCTGGCCCTTTGTTCGGCAAGTGGCGCGTTACGGTGCCTTGTCGCGGTTGGTGGAAAGAAGATTTCTTCGAACATGGATGTGTCTCCGTTTATGTGGAAACACAGGGTTTGCACGTTCTGGCGCGCAGCCGCCCTTGCGATCCTCCTGCCTGTTCACTTCTCCCCGAACC
>NZ_AEPN01000094.1:0-3485 GCF_000185925.1 Paracoccus sp. TRP
GGGTCACGTCTCGACGGAAATCAACACCTAACCAATGACATAGCCAACAACGCACTTCATCAACTCGGCGGGTTTCGCGATGCAGAATCCGTTCTCGTACACCATGGCCGCCTGCGCCGAGCACTTTCGGCACACATGCGGATGCCTACGAGCCTGAAATTTCCGGATAACGTCTGGATCTTCGGAGCGGTGAACATGGATGAAACTACTCACCACCTCTCTCCCAAGGTTCTAGATCGCGTCCATGTATTACGCTTCAGCAATCCGATGCTCGCCGATTGGGATAGTATCGAAGCTGAAATTTCCGAAGTGACGGAGGATCCGGAAATCAAACTGGGTCTGACTCCTCACGACATTGGATTGCGCGCAGAGTACCCACCTTTTGACCGTCGCAATGATGCGGCCAGCTTCTTGGCTGGTCTCGCGCGTGACCATCTTGATCCGCTAGGGGTAGAATTCGGAATGCGCGCTGTTCGGCAATCGCTGGGATACCTTGCTGCCGCGGAGCTGACCGGCATCGAACCAGACAAAGCACTGGACAATGTCGTCCGTCAAAAGATTCTGCCAAAGATCGCTCTCGACACCAGCCGTCCGACTTCCGACGGGCGCAAACGACGCGACGTGCTTGTGTCGCTTCGCGAAGCGCTCGCCGAACGACTTGGACCTCCCGAAGTTGCGCCAGGCGAAGGTAATTCGGTTGGCGACCTTGACCGCCTGATCGCGCTCGCGGACGGCAGCAACAAGGTCGCAAACTTCTGGATGCGATGACTTTGCCGAACTTCGCCCTGCACTACCTGCGGATTGAATGGCAGGAGCGCGGAATTGCGCGTCGCATGGAGATTTCCAGCGACCCGATCGAGATTGAGCAAGACGATGATGGCCACTACCGGGCCGAAACGCAGATGTTTCGGGACTTCCATCCGTGGGTAGGACTGCGCTTTAGCGACCAAGCCGTTGACACTGTACCACACCTCGTTGGAGCTGACGGCGAGAGACAGCCTTGGCTGAAGATCCGCGATCCCGAAGGGCTTGAATGGTGGGTACAGGACAACGGTTGGGATCAAGAGCGCAAAACTCACCTAAGCGAACTGCACCGCAGCTTCGGCCAGTTCGAACTTCACATCGGTGCCGAGCGACTGGATCTCGTGAACGTCGCCCTCGACCTCGGAAGCGCCGAAGCCGAAGACTACCTAGCGGATTTTCGTGATGAACTGATCACGCTTGCCTTCAGCCGGCAAAGCTCGGCAACTGGTGGCATCATCAGATCAGATTCCACGGACTTGGTCGAGGCCTTGTCCCGCTTTGCCCAAGCGGCGCGCCACGTCTTGGGCAACCCCGCGCGACATTTGACCGAAATAGAAGAACTTCAGCCCACCGGGCGGCTCAGACCAAACAATCGGACTTTTCGAGAAGTACTGCGACGACCATCGGGACGAGCCTATCCTGGCCGCAGCGCAGAAGAGACCATCGACATTCCGGACAATCGTTTCGTCCACCACATGGTTCAATACTGTGCACGGCTATCGTCGCGGATTGCCAGCGCATCCGAAGCACAGTCACGTCAGCTCTCCGCGAGGTCGGAACGTGCTTATGAGCATGCAAAAGCTCTGCTTGAGGCCGAGAGTGAAACGGTGGATCCCGAGATATTCGGAAACCAGCTTGCCGAAATGGAGGCCGCGATTGCTGCAGTGAACAGCTGGACGAGCCTCGGACCGCCGTATCGCGACGAGATCCGCAATTTTGCCATCAAGCTGGAGAACCCCTATAGCTATCTAGAGCGGGCACAGTTCTACAAGCGATTAGACGCAGACCCTCGGCAGGATAAAAAGCTAGGGATCACAAGCAACATCGTGCAATTGCCCGAGGAACCCTTTCGCTTGGTTGCACAAGCCTCAAAGTATCTGAACAAGTCTTCCCGGCTCTTCGAATTCTGGGGCGTGGGCCAAGTCAAGCGTCATGGCCAGACTGGGTCCATGCGGCTACTGAAGCTCGAGCAGGTGTGCCGCATGAGGGTTCGGGCCTCTGGCCTCGAGAAAAAGGCGGCGTTGCGGGAACGGTACGAGCAAAACGGCTGGGTAAGAAAGCTGACCCGCATGGAACTCGAGGAACGCCGCCTTGAAGCCCGAAGCAGCGCTCGGCGCGCATCGCACCTGGCGCAGCGCGCAGAGCTTTCCAGATCGGCTGCGGCATCGCTTCTCAGCACCGGAGAAGACCTGACGTCGCAGGAGATGCGGTGGTCAGCGCTCGGTGTGGCGAGCAGCGCCGCGCTCCCGATGGGCATGCGCTTCGTGCAAAGTGCTGCCTATTCCTCGGTACTCGCCGCTTTCAATCGCGTTCAGGAGATTGCCGAAAGGGTCGGAGTCGGCGGTAAGGAGATCGAGCGGATCGATCGCATCGGCATATTGCACGCCAGCGCGATCTACGAACGCTGGTGCTTGGTACGCCTGATTTCCTTGCTCGTCGACACCTTCGACTTCACGCCTGAACCAGACTGGCTAGACCGCGTCATCGAGGGAACCTGTGGTGCGCTCGCGCCGTTCGAACTTCGCTTCGAGCGGTCCGATGTCGCCATGACGGCGTGTCTCGAGGTCCAACCTGTCCTTCCGAACGGGCGCCGCCCTGATTTTCGCCTATCGTTCCAAACCCGAGACGAAGACCCTGACGAAGACACGCATTCGCGCAGGATCTTTGGCGACGCAGTAGAACCGTCGAAGGGCCTAGTCCTTGATGCGAAATTCCGGACACGTTGGCGCCCGCGAGAGCTCGACGGCGTTCTGCGCGATGTTGTCGACGGCAGAGGGTATGGCCAAGCCGGTCGGCGAGTCTTCATCCTGCAGCCGGCGGGTCCGGTGGTGCAGGAACCGACGTCACCTCTGGGATGGGGACGCGATTGCGACTATGGACAGAACCATCCTTCCAACCATAGCGAAGGGGCAGTCCGCATGTCTCCGCACCCGAGGGACTGGCACAATCTGCACCGGTTGGTCGCGATGGAGCTGCAAGCAAGCTTTCCGACACCGCGACACCTCGATGGTGAAAACTGGCAGAGCGACAGCTTTTGCATCAGTTGCGGCCAACGCCACGAAGTAGCCGACGTCAGGCGTCACCTAACGCAGAGGGGTCGAGACTACTGGGACCTCACCTGTCACGATTGCGGCCTGACGACGCGGCGGACCCATTGCTTTTCCGGATGCGGCACGCCCCTTTTCAAGAATGGGTTGATCCTGACCTATCATAGAACCATTGCAGACCAGCTGACTAACGTCGCCTGCCCATGTTGCGGTGAGTTCTTTGATCGTGACATCCACCAAGAGGACAACTACCGCGGCAGCTTTGGGTGACTAACAAAGCCCGCAGAACTTCGTCCCCTCTTGCTTCCACAGTGCTTCCACGGGTGTTGGAAACGCAAACGCCGCCCCGGAGGGCGGCGCTTAAGCGTTTGAAAACGCGGATATATTTGGTTGCGGGGGTAGGATTTGAACCTA
>NZ_AEPN01000093.1:0-3771 GCF_000185925.1 Paracoccus sp. TRP
TTCACGACACAACAACTTGGCAATGCCCCGATGTCTATTCCGGCGAGCAGCCGCAGAGCTGGGCGGATTTCTGGGATACCGAGAGGTTCCCGGGCCGGCGCTGCATGCCCGCCTGGCCCCGCTTCGTGATGGAGGCCGCGCTGATGGCCGACGGCGTGCCCAAGGACGAGCTCTATCCCGTCGACGTGGAGCGCGCGCTGAAGAAGATCGCCGAGATCAAGCCGCATGTATCGAAATGGTGGACGACCTCGGCGCAGGCGCCGCAACTGCTGCTGGACGGCGAGGCGGACCTGTGCATGGCCTATACCGGCGCCACCTCGATCCTGGCGCTCGAGGGCGCGCCGCTTGAGGTCGAATGGAACCAGGGCTTCGTCTACTACGACTTCTTCTCGATCCCCAAGGGGGCGCCGAACTACGACAACGCGCTGAAGCTGCTGTCCTGGCGGCTGGATGCAGAACGTGCGGCGCAGCTGACCTCGGCCTATCCGGTCGCGCTGCCCTCGCCGCTGGTCTATGAGGCGGCGGACCCGGAGATCGCCAAATACTGGGCGAACAATCCCGAAAACCTCGCCAAGTCCATCGAATGGAGCCCGGATTACTGGGGCGCCGCCTCGGGCCATGGCACCACCACCAACGAGGAATACGGCCAGGAACAGCTGAACGCGCTGCTGGCGGGGTGACGTAGGGGCCGGGTTGTCGGCCCCGGCCTCATGCCATGTATAATAATAATCGCGCGGGCCGCTTTGGCCCGCGCCAGCAGGAAAAGACCAGGCGGGACATGGACAAGGCATTCGTAAAGGGGTTGCGCCTGATCGAGGCGCTGGCGCTCAGCGACGAGCCGCGCGGCGTGACCGATCTTGCCGCCGAACTCGGGCTGACGAAAAGCAACGTGCACCGGTTGCTGGCCACCTTGATCGCGCAGGGCTACGTCCGGCAGGTGCCGCCGCAGAGCCGTTATGCGCTGACCACCCGCATCTGGGAACTGGGCAGCCATGTGATCCGCCGCATGGACCTGACCCAGATCGCCCGCCCCGCCATGTCGCGCCTGGCCGAACAGACCGGAGAGACCGTGCATCTGTCGGTGCTCGACGGCAGCGACGTGGTCTATCTCGACAAGATCGAAAGCGCCCATCACATCCGCGCCCATACCAGCGTCGGCGCCCGCGCCCCCGCCTATACTGTCGCCACCGGCAAGGCGATGCTGGCGCAGATGCCCGACGACTATCTGGACCGGTTCGAAGGGCAGATGGTGCGCTATACCGACACCACCCGCACCACGCTGGCCGAGCTGCGTGAGGATATCCGGCTTGCCCGCGAACAGGGTTATGCCGTTGTCCCCGAGGGCGAATGGCGCGAGGGCATCGCCGCCTGCGCCTGCGCGATCCTGAACCGCTCGGGCGAGCTGGCGGGCGCTATCGGCATGTCGGGCCCGGATTCGCGCATCAAGCGCAAGCAACTGCGGGACATCGCGCCGCAGGTGCTGGAGGCGGCGCATGCCATCTCGGCTGCGCTGGGTTATATGCCGCGTGGCTGATCCTCTGACCCGTTGCCGATCCCGCAACCCACGAAAGGAATGACATGACCGCCGCCTATCCCGACACGCTGCTGTTCATCGACGGCCAGTGGCGGCCCGGCAGCACCGGCCGCACCATCGCCGTGACCGACCCCGCGACCGGCGAGGAAATCGGCCGGCTGGCCCATGCCGAGCGTGCTGACCTGGACGACGCGCTGGGTGCGGTCGAGCGTGGCTTCCGGTTGTGGTCCGCGACTGGCGTCTTTGAGCGTTATCGCATCATGCGGCGGGCCGCCGAGCTGCTGCGCGACCGTGCGGATGCCATCGCCGCCATCATGACGCGCGAACAGGGCAAGCCGCTGGCCGAGGCGCGGGGCGAGACCTTGGCCGCCGCCGACATTATCGACTGGTTCGCCGAAGAGGGGCGGCGCGCCTATGGGCAGATCATCCCCGCGCGCGCGGCGGGTGTGACGCAGATGGCGCTGAAGCTGCCGGTCGGGCCTGCCGCGGCCTTCACCCCCTGGAACTTTCCGATCAACCAGGTGGTGCGCAAGCTGTCGGGCGCGTTGGCGGCGGGCTGTTCGATCATCGTCAAGGCGCCCGAGGAAACCCCGGCCTCGCCGGCCGAGCTGATCCGCTGCTTTGCTGATGCCGGCGTGCCCGCGGGGGCTGTCAACCTGGTCTATGGGGTTCCGGCCGAGATCTCGGAATATCTGATCGCGCATCCGGTGATCCGCAAGATCAGCTTCACCGGCTCGACCCCGGTCGGCAAACATCTGGCTGCACTGGCCGGCCAGCACATGAAGCGCGCCACCATGGAGCTGGGCGGCCATGCACCGGTCATCGTCTGCGAGGATGCCGATATCGCCCGCGCCGCCAGCATCATGGCCGGCAGCAAGCTGCGCAATGCCGGACAGGTCTGCGTCTCGCCCACGCGCTTCCTGGTGCAGGGCGCGGCGTATGAACCGTTCCTGGACGATTTCAGCGCCACGCTGGCCGGGGCGCGCGTCGGCAACGGCTTTGACGAAGGCGTGCAGATGGGGCCCTTGGCCAACGACCGCCGCGTTGCCGCGCTGCAGGCGCTGGTCGCCGATGCGCTGGAGCAGGGCGCGCGGCTGATCACCGGCGGCGAAAGGATCGGCAACAGCGGCAACTTCTTCGCCCCGACCGTGCTGGCCGAGGTGCCGCTGTCGGCCCGCATCATGCACGAGGAGCCCTTTGGCCCGGTCGCGGTGGTCAACCGCTTCACCTCGCTGGACGAGGCGATCGCCGAGGCCAACCGCCTGCCCTTCGGCCTGGCCTCCTACGGGTTCACCCGCTCGGCCGAAACCATGCAGCGGCTGGGGCTGGAAATCGACGCGGGCATGACCACGATCAACCATCTGGGGCTGGCGCTGCCCGAAGTGCCGTTCGGCGGGGTGCGGGAATCCGGCTATGGCACCGAGGGCGGGTCCGAGGCGATCGACGCCTATCTGGTTACCAAATTCGTGACCCAGATCCCGGGATAGGCGCGCGCGCCTTGCGCTTTCGTCCATGAGCATGTCGCGCCTGGGGCGCAGGCGGGGACACTTGCCGTCGACGATGCCGGTGATGGGCGCCCCGGGGCAACGGCTGGAAATCTCCCGATGGCGCCGGGCCAGGCAGGTCTGGGGCAGCCGCAAGGGGACCAAACGACCAGGACCGCAGTCGCCCGGCACTTCGACCGCGAAGGCATGGACCCCGGGAGGTGAGTTGATGAACGTGCCGGCGTCCGTGCAGGGCCTGTTCGAGAGCGTCAAGCACAAAGCTCGCATGGGTGGTCCTGCTCAACGGTCTCGTGCTGGATCACTTCGAAGGGGCTGCATCGCCGGGGCGGTCGGCGACGCGCATAGTGGGTCGCCGCTCAGCGCCAAGCGTGATTATGCTGGTGATTGCGCATTGCCATCTGGCAAATAGTTGTTATATTAACGCCAGTCGCAGGAGGCACCGATGCAGCTACACCCCATTGCCGCGACTCCGACCCGGCTAGGAAGCCCTGTCATCACGGACGAGGAGGCCGGGGCGCTGGCGCGCACCACGGTCAATCTGTTTCGCGCCTGGGGCCTGACCGATGCCGAGGCGAGAACCCTTCTCGGTGGTATGGCGGCCCGGACCTGGGCGCGCTGGAAGGATGGCGAGATCGGTCGGATCGACCGGGACCTGAGGATGCGCATGGCCCATCTCATGGGGATCCATAAGGGGCTGCGCTATCGGCATTGCCAAGTTGGGTGATTGTGGGC
>NZ_AEPN01000092.1:0-4193 GCF_000185925.1 Paracoccus sp. TRP
TTTGGTTGCGGGGGTAGGATTTGAACCTACGACCTTCAGGTTATGAGCCTGACGAGCTACCGGGCTGCTCTACCCCGCGGTAGTTTGTTGAGAGAGTTACGCTTCTTTCCAGGTCTGGCGGTGACCTACTCTCCCACGTCTTTTGACGCAGTACCATTGGCGCTACGGCGCTTAACTGCCGAGTTCGGGATGGGATCGGGTGTTTCGCTCGTGCTAAAGCCACCAGACCGGGAAAGGAGCGTATCGGCGTGACCCATTCGGGTTGGTTGTCCAAGGATGCTTTTTGGAAGCTGACGTGCAGGTATTTTTTTTCTGGTCTGTCTTCTTCCGGATCAAATCAAGCCAATCGAGCGATTAGTACCGGTCAACTGAACGCATTGCTGCGCTTACATCTCCGGCCTATCGACGTGGTGGTCTTCCACGGCTCTCAAGGGATACCTTGTTTTGAGGGGGGCTTCACGCTTAGATGCCTTCAGCGTTTATCCTTTCCGTTCATAGCTACCCTGCACTGCGGCTGGCGCCACAACAGGTCCACCAGTGGAACGTTCACCCCGGTCCTCTCGTACTAGGGGCAACTCCTCTCAAGTATCCTACACCCACGGCAGATAGGGACCGAACTGTCTCACGACGTTCTAAACCCAGCTCACGTACCTCTTTAAATGGCGAACAGCCATACCCTTGGGACCTGCTCCAGCCCCAGGATGAGATGAGCCGACATCGAGGTGCCAAACGATGCCGTCGATATGGACTCTTGGGCATCATCAGCCTGTTATCCCCAGCGTACCTTTTATCCGTTGAGCGATGGCCCTTCCACTCGGGACCACCGGATCACTATGGCCGACTTTCGTCTCTGCTCGACTTGTCAGTCTTGCAGTCAGGCTGGCTTCTGCCATTGCACTCGACGAGCGATTTCCGACCGCTCTGAGCCAACCTTCGCGCGCCTCCGTTACTTTTTGGGAGGCGACCGCCCCAGTCAAACTACCCACCACGCAGGGTCCCGGACCCGGATAACGGGCCGCGGTTAGACATCAAGAGTGCGAAGGGTGGTATCTCAAGGGAGGCTCCACCGGAACTGGCGTCCCGGTTTCAGCGCCTACCACCTATCCTGCACATCACAATCCTGATGCCAGTGCGAAGCTATAGTAAAGGTGCATGGGGTCTTTCCGTCTAACCGCGGGAAGTCTGCATCTTCACAGACAATTCAATTTCGCTGAGTCCACGTTTGAGACAGCGGGGAAGTCGTTACGCCATTCGTGCAGGTCGGAACTTACCCGACAAGGAATTTCGCTACCTTAGGACCGTTATAGTTACGGCCGCCGTTTACCGGGGCTTCAATTCAAGGCTTGCACCTCTCCTTTTAACCTTCCGGCACCGGGCAGGCGTCAGACCCTATACGTCGCCTTACGGCTTCGCAGAGCCCTGTGTTTTTAGTAAACAGTCGCCACCCCCTGGTTTGTGCCCCCCGCCGGCAGTTGCCTGCTGACGGGGCCTCCTTCTCGCGAACTTACGGAGGTATTTTGCCGAGTTCCTTAAACGTGGTTCTCTCAAGCGCCTTGGTATTCTCTACCAGTCCACCTGTGTCGGTTTAGGGTACGGTCTGATGGAGGGCTGTTTCCAGGGACCGCTCAGCTGCCCGGCCAATCCGATAAGGCCGAACAACACTTGCGATCCGTCACCATCTCCTGGCCCAGGAATATTAACCTGGTTCCCATCGACTACGCCTTTCGGCCTCGCCTTAGGGGCCGGCTTACCCTGCTCAGATTAGCTTTAAGCAGGAACCCTTGGACTTTCGGCGACAGGGTCTCTCACCCTGTTTGTCGCTACTCATGTCAACATTCTCACTTCCGATCACTCCACCGGATGGCTTACGCCCCGGCTTCACAGTAAAGCTCGCGCCTCCGCTGACCCACCCTCTTGCGAGGGAGACAGGTCAGAAGAGGCAAGAGCTTATATCACGGAACGCTCCGCTACCGCGCACCATAAGGTGCACCCAAAGCTTCGGCTCGTGGCTTGAGCCCCGTTACATCTTCGCCGCAAGACCTCTTGACTAGACCAGTGAGCTGTTACGCTATCTTTAAAGGATGGCTGCTTCTAAGCCAACCTCCTGGTTGTTTTGGAAGTCTCACATGCTTTCCCACTTAGCCACGAATTGGGGGCCTTAGCTGTTGGTCAGGGTTGTTTCCCTCTCCACGACGGACGTTAGCACCCGCCGTGTGTCTGCCAGATAGTTCTTCCCGGTATTCGGAGTTTGCTTAGACTCAGTAAGGCTGTGGGCCCCCATCATCCATGCAGTGCTCTACCCCCGGGAGAATTCGTCTGACGCGCTACCTAAATAGCTTTCGCGGAGAACCAGCTATCTCCAGATTTGATTGGCCTTTCACCCCTAGGCACAAGTCATCCCGACCTTTTTCAACAGGTGTGGGTTCGGCCCTCCAGTTGGTGTTACCCAACCTTCAGCCTGCTCATGCCTAGATCATCTGGTTTCGGGTCTGATCCGTCTGACTGAAGCGCCCTTTTAAGACTCGCTTTCGCTGCGCCTACACCTAACGGCTTAAGCTTGCCAGACAGACCAAGTCGTTGACCCATTATACAAAAGGTACGCCGTCAGGGCTCGAGGCCCCTCCGACTGCTTGTAGGCGTCCGGTTTCAGAAACTGTTTCACTCCCCTCGTCGGGGTGCTTTTCACCTTTCCCTCACGGTACTGGTTCGCTATCGGTCAGCAAGGAGTACTTAGCCTTCGAGGGTGGTCCCCCGATCTTCAGACAGGATTTCACGTGTCCCGCCCTACTTAATACGTCCGCTCAAACTTCCCATACGGGGCTGTCACCCGCTATGGCTGGCCTTTCCAGGCCATTCTGGTCATTCTCACGGCTCGGCTGGTCCCCGTTCGCTCGCCACTACTAGGGGAGTATCTGTTGATTTCCTTTCCTCCGGGTACTTAGATGTTTCAGTTCCCCGGGTTCGCTCTCAAAACCCTATGTATTCAGATTAAGAGTACCTGATTATACCTGCTGTTGACTGCATAGCAGACAACAGCAAGCATTCAGGTGGGTTTCCCCATTCGGAGATCCATGGATCAAAGCCTATTCTCGGCTCCCCATGGCTTATCGCAGAGTATCACGTCCTTCATCGCCTCTTGCTGCCAAGGCATCCACCAAACGCCCTTATCGCGCTTGATTTGATCCGGAAGAAGAAAGACCCAAGGGGTCTGTCTGACCCGCGCCCTTTTGCGTTGCGCGGGGGTCGCTTCCGATCAAAAGCATGTACTTTTCCCGCCCTTTCAAAAGAAAGGACATTGGTTAGTGTACTTGACTTGGACAACGCCATTGTTGGTCTTGCAACCACCGCAACCCCACTTGGTTACGGCCAATGACGCCGATTATCTCTCTCAACGATGTCAAATGCTCTTGCAGAGCATGCGTCCGACAGGACGAGCAAGCGCTGCAGGCAGCGCTTGCTGATCATGTCGTGTCACGGGCTGTCCATGGACCCTGTCTGACCGGCCCTGGTGATGGTGGAGCCTATCGGATTCGAACCGATGACATCCTGCTTGCAAAGCAGGCGCTCTACCAACTGAGCTAAGGCCCCGAAGATCGGGCGATGGTGGGTCGAGGTGGACTCGAACCACCGACCTTACGCTTATCAGGCGTACGCTCTAACCACCTGAGCTACCGACCCATTCCAGACCGGCTGCCCCCGGGGACGGGCCTGTGACTTCTGTGAAGGGATATGAGGACGGTCCGACCGTCGAATGTGACATCCTTTGAATGGATGTCTGCTAAGTCGATGCACGAACCGGACAAGTCCGGCTGCCAGCATCTTCCTTAGAAAGGAGGTGATCCAGCCGCAGGTTCCCCTACGGCTACCTTGTTACGACTTCACCCCAGTCGCTGAGCCTACCGTGGTCCGCTGCCTCCATTGCTGGTTAGCGCACGGCCGTCGGGTAGACCCAACTCCCATGGTGTGACGGGCGGTGTGTACAAGGCCCGGGAACGTATTCACCGCGGCATGCTGTTCCGCGATTACTAGCGATTCCAACTTCATGGGGTCGAGTTGCAGACCCCAATCCGAACTGAGATGGCTTTTGGGGATTAACCCACTGTCACCACCATTGTAGCACGTGTGTAGCCCAACCCGTAAGGGCCATGAGGACTTGACGTCATCCACACCTTCCTCCGACTTATCATCGGCAG
>NZ_AEPN01000091.1:0-4225 GCF_000185925.1 Paracoccus sp. TRP
GGCTCCGCCATTTGTCAACATGACCTAGCCTGTCTTGAGCTCCTTGGGAACGAACAGATCAGCTACCCGCCGGCAAGGGATCGGTCCCTTCGCTAAGGATCGCAAGATAGCGGCGGTAGCTGAACACCCGCCCCCGCTTGCGCCCGGTGATTTCGTCGACGATGCCCATCTTCTCCAGATCGGCCAAGGCGGCATTGACCGTCGGAGCCGACAGGCCTGTCTGCCGGACCAGTTGGTTAGAGGTCAGGAACGGGTTCTGCTGGAAAAGATCGTGAATACGGAGGGTCGATCCGGCGCGATCGCTTTCGGTCGTGATGCGCTCGCGGTCCTCCTTGAACAGGTCGACGATCCTGGTCGCAGCCTCGAAGGCCTGGTTCGCCGTCGCAGCCACCCCGGCAAGGAAGAAATCCAGCCAGGCTTCCCAATTGCCATGTTCGCGCACCTCCTGAAGCAGCCGGAAATAGTCGGCCCGATGTGTCTTCAGATAGAGGCTGAGATAGAGCAGCGGCTTGCGCAGCACCCCGTTGACGCAAAGATACAGCGTCACCAGCAATCGGCCAATACGGCCGTTGCCATCGAGGAACGGGTGGATGGTTTCGAACTGGACATGCAGTAGGCCAGCCTTGATCAGGGCCGGCAATCGCGAACTGTGCTCGTGCATGAAACGCTCCAGCGCGTCGAGGCAGGCATCGAGTTCGGTGACGGGCGGCGGCACATAAAGCGCGTTGCCGGGGCGCGAGCCGCCGATCCAGTTCTGGGAACGGCGGAACTCGCCCGGACTTTTCGTGCCGCCCCGCCCACTTTGCAGCAACCGCGCGTGCATCTCGCGGATCAGGCGCAGGGACAACGGCAATTCCTCCAGCCGCTCCAGCCCATACATCATCGCATCGACATAGTTCGACACCTCGCGGATGTCGTCTATCGGCTCCCCGGCCTGGGCTTCGGTCTCGAAGCGCAGAAGGTCGGTCAGCGTGGATTGAGTCCCCTCGATCTGGGACGACAGCACCGCTTCCTTGCGCACATACATGTAGAGGAACAGTTCCTGGCGCGGCAGCAGCATGGTGATGCCGTCTAGTCGCCCGAGCGCGCGCTCGGCGAGGCTCAACCGCTCGAGAAGCGCCAGCACATCGATCGGCGGCTCCGGCGGGAGGGGCGGCGGAACGAAGGCGCGCACGATCTCGCCCGCGACAGGGGTTTCAACAAAGCGGCCAAGGCGTTGATCAGGTTCGGAATCGGTCATGGGGTGATCATGGCACCCCATCTTTATTTAAGCAATGTCAGTTTCGGTTAAATAACGACAGTGCTAACGTAAGCCACCTTAAATAGACTCCCCCCTTCTATCCGTAGCAGGTCCACAACCGGCACGACCTGCCGTATACCTCTCAAGGATATCGCACACCGAAGCAGAGTTCCCTGGGACGACCAACCCGCGGCCTGCCTCAAGAACGCCGCAAGAAGCCTTGCGCAGTTGCGAGTCTTTCAAGGCTGCGGATAGTATGCCACATAGTCAGAAGAACAAAATGCACCGGTAATCCTCCCCGTTTTAACGGGGCTTGATCGTAGAACTCACGCGACCATTTTCAGCTTCATGGCGGGTGTACCCCCGCCGATGCCCATGTTGGGGCGTTCATTGTTGTAGGTCCATAGCCATTCGGTGGCGATCTGCTGCACCTCCTCGATGGTTTCAAAGATGTAGAGGTCCAGCCATTCATGGCGAACCGTCCTGTTATAACGCTCGACGTAAGCGTTCTGCTGGGGCTTGCCGGGCTGGACGTAGGTCAGGGCGATGCCCTGCTTCTCGGCCCAGGTCAACAGCGTGGGTCCGCGCCGTCGAAATCACCGGGAGCCATATCGGTGACGCACCGGTTCTACCCGACCTGCTCAGCCAGATCCCGGAGGATGAGCAGATCGGAAGTGTCACCGCAGATGGTGCCTATGACACCCGCAAGTGCCACGATGCCATTGCCATCCTGCATCCTCGTGGACAGTTTCCGCGTGGTTACCCGGCAGACCTGGGCGATCGGCTGGCGCTCGCGCGCGACCCATGAGAACCGGCAGGAGAACATCCGCTGCCACGAACGCATCGCAACCGCGATCCTCGTCCAGGATCCCGGCCGCGCCGAAGCCGCCATCGATGAACATTTCGACAGCGCCGTCACCGTGCTGCTGCGGGCCGGCGTGAGGTAAGGGTTGAGAGGCAAGGTTGTCCGAACTGCTGACTGAATGAAACTTGCTTCAGGTGACCTGAACCATTTGAAAGAAAGGGTGCCTCACGCTCTGGCGACAACTTCGAACTGCAGCGCGATGCGGTCAACGGAAATGGGCGGACGCCTGTCCGCCCATTCAGCGTCGTTTCAACCTCAGGCCAGTTCCCGCTTTTCACCCAGCAGGCCCTTGACGATGGCCCAGCAGGCGCCCAGCAGCACCAGCGTGAAGGGCAGCCCGGTCGAGACCGCCATCGCCTGCAGGGCCGTGAGCCCGCCGCCCAGAAGCAGGGCGATGGCGACCAGTCCCTCGAAGCTGCACCAGAAGATGCGCTGCGGCACCGGGGCGTGGATCTTGCCGCCCGCCGCGATGGTGTCGATCACCAGCGAACCGGAATCCGAGGAGGTGACGAAGAATACGATCACCAGAACGATGCCGATGAAGCTCGAGATCGCGGTCAGCGGCAGTTGCGACAGCATTTGGAACAGCTGCAGTTCCAAAGCCGCGTCCGTGACGCCCGTGAAGCCCGCCAGCGTCTCGGAAATCGCAGTGCCGCCAAAGGCCGTCATCCACAGCACCGAGATCAGCGAGGGCACGATCAGCACCGCGGTCAGGAACTGCCGCACGGTGCGCCCGCGCGACACCCGGGCGATGAACATGCCGACAAAGGGCGACCAACTGATCCACCAAGCCCAATAGAAGGCCGTCCAGCCGTGACGGAAGTTGTCGTCGCTGCGCCCGAACGGGTTGGACAGCGGCAGGATCTTGGCGCCATAGGCGGCCAGGTTGCCGAAGAACCCCGTCAGGATCTGCCCGGTCGGCCCGGCGAGGATCACGAAGAGCAGCAGCAGGACCGCCAGCACCATATTGATCTCGGACAGGCGCTTGACGCCTTTCTCGACGCCCAGCACCACCGAGGCTGTGGCCACTCCCGTGATGATGACGATCAGGACGATCTTGGCGGTTATCGCGGTGCTCCAGCCGAACAAGAAATGGAAACCCGCCGATGCCTGCTCTGCGCCGATCCCCAGCGAGGTGGCCAGCCCGAACAGCGTCGCCATCACTGCCAGCACATCCACGACATGGCCCGGCCAGCCCCAGACCCGTTCCCCCAGGATTGGATAGAAGACCGAGCGCAGTGTCAGCGGCAGTCCCTTGTTGTAGGCAAACAGCGCCAGGGCCAGGGCCACCACCGCGTAGATCGCCCAAGGGTGCAGGCCCCAGTGAAAGATCGTCGCGGCCATCGCCAGACGCCGCGCGCCCAACTCGTCCCCCGGCGCACCGTCCAGCGGCGCCCAATCGGTGCGCACGCCGTTCTCGACCACCGGCCCGCCCAAGGCGGCGGTGAAATGCCCCAGCGGCTCGCTGACGCCGTAAAACATCAGGCCGATGCCCATGCCGGCGGCAAAGAGCATGGAGAACCAGCCGGTCAGGGAGAAATCCGCCGTGGCCTCGGGACCGCCCAGCCGGACCGAGCCCAGCGGCGACAGGATCAGGCCAAGGCACAGCAGCACGAAGACATTGCCGGCGATCAGGAAGAACCAATCGAAATTGCTGGTGACCACCTCGCGCAATCCGCCGAAGAACGGCCCCAGGACCGAGGGGAACAGCAGCGTGGCCGCGGTAAAGAGCACCACCGCGACGCCGGAGATCATGAAAACCGGGTTGTGGATGTCGAACGCGACCGGCTTGACACCTTCGATATTGTCCTGACCGATCTCGTAATCGGTCACGATAACCTGGGTCGGGCCCTCGGGCGGCGGCAGGGCCTCGATGCTGGCGTCGGGGGTCGACGGTTCGGGTGAGCTTATCTGTGACATGCGTCCCTTTCTCATTTGGATTCGATCGGGCGCCGATGGCTTCGACTCGACGCAAAACCCGCTTGCAGGGACAAGGGTTTCACATTTCTTTGATCATCGCCACCACAAGGAAGCCTTTGATCGGAGGTTCCGTCTCTTCCCAGGAGAAATGAAGCCGTGTCCCGCGATCATGGGCTCTAGGTGTTTGATCCCACGGTTTG
>NZ_AEPN01000090.1:0-4306 GCF_000185925.1 Paracoccus sp. TRP
GGGTCACGTCTCGACGGAAATCAACAACTGGCTATTTGGTCGCGCTTCGGGCCCGCAGAGATGCAGCAACAGCAGGAAGGCGCTGATCGCAGTCTTCCCATTTTTCCGACCAAAGCTCAGGATCGCCCGCCGCGTTCCGTTCGGATTATCGTAAATCCTCCTAACTTCGCGCTTCTGCCATTCCCGCAGCCGAACCGGCTTGCCAACATCACGACCCTCGGGAACGATGCAGTACGCCTCGATCCAGGCGATGTTGCGATCACCCCTCGATTTGCCAGGGCGCCTTGCGCTTCTTGCCTTGGTCATTGCCGCGATGGTTCGTTGTTGCCTGCTTGGTGATCCGCAGGCGGGTTGCGAGCGAGGACATGGCCCGGCTCTCGCGCTCATGCATCTTGAGCAACTTGTCGTATTCGTCCGTGTCTAGCGCATCACCGCCTTCGGCTTGTGCGATCAATTGCATGATCCGATTCCCACGAACGACATGCCGGCAATAGGCCGCCAACACGTCCGCATCCTTGCCGGAGAAAGCGTCGGCCGCCTGATCTTCGACAATGCGAATCCAGACCTCGGCTTCCTCATCCCCGATGCCATAGGGCGGCATCAGTCGCTCCACCCGGCGCAGGTCCTGAACTGTTGTAACCGTCGCCAAATCGGCGGCGGGCTTTCTGCCGCGCTGTCTCATGGCAACCTTTTTTCTTACGATTTAGCAAAAGGAAGTTGGGCGGCGGGTCCTGAGCAGATCGACATTCGGCACCTCGATACCCCCCCCCGGGGGGCTCAGGTCGGCCACCCATCGACCCCAATGGTCGGGGGCCGTTTCCACCCTTCGTCTCGTGCCGTCTTGTCCTTGTGGCACTCATCGCAGATGCTTTGCAGGTTCGCCAGGTCGTCCGATCCGCCCTGCGCCTTGGGCGTGATGTGGTCAACGGCCCGCGCCTCGGTGATACGACCTGCCCTCATGCATGGCTGGCACAGGTAGCAGTCGCGCCTGAGGGCTTGCAGCCTGATGCGGTCCCAAGCTGCCCCATACCCACGCTTGTGCCTGCTGCCCTTGTCAGCCCATGGCTTGCGGCTCATGCGCTTCTCCTGACGCGCAAAGAAAAACAGCCAAGGCGCACATTTTTGGTGTGTTTTGCCTTGACTGTTCGCACAAAAATGTGCATTATCATATCGTGCAGAGGGGGAAGGATGGGCCTTCCCCGCACAGGAAGAAAGGAAAATGAAGATGAAACTCATTCACCTTCAAATTCTGATCTCCCTTGTTACCTTGGTGGCGCTGCTCTCCAACATCGTCCACCACTGGTAATCGAGGGGGCGTCCCGCTTAGCGGCGGGGCGCTTCCTTCCCCCTCAACATATGGTCGAAACGATGAAATCGCAAGTTTTTCTAGACTGGATGGACGCTGTAGGGGCCAAGAGCGGCGCTGACGTTGCCCGCATTCTGGACACGGCCCGCAACACGTCACAGGCTTGGGTGTCAGCCGCAAGGGCCGGGGATGATGTTCCAATCAAGAAGCATGTCGCCCTTGCCATGTCGGCTGTAGCGCAACATCTTAAACCTTGGGACGAATACAGGAGGTAGACCCAATGTCCGACCGCAAGTTGCAGATCGTCTCTATTGTTCTTTCTCTGGCGATCCTCGCTCTGATCGTCGTGAACTTCGCTGTTCAGCCCTGATGCGAAAACCCCGCGCCGATCTCTCGGGCGGGGCGTGTCGTTCAGAAGGACTGCGCAAGTTCGGGAGGAGGAGGCACGCAGCCCTTCAAAACGCAAAAAGCCACGGCATAACCGTGGCGCTGCCACCCACTTATCATGCTGGTGATAATTGGTCAAGTTCCTGCGGCAGGAAAAAAATGCAAAGAGATTACGTTTTTCTCTTGCGCTGCTAACTCTGCGTTAGTATATATAACTCATCAGCAAGACGCTGATACCGCGCCTCGGGGATCAGAGGCTCTGACAGGAGATCAGGACATGGAAAACTTCATCACCTCGCAACACTACATCAACAACGAGATCGTTGCGGAAAAGATCGCTGCTGGCGATTTTGAGGTTCAAGTTTCCCCAGAATTCGAGATCGGCGGTGAAACGTTCCGCGTCGTCATGGACGGCCACCATAGCCTGGCTGCGGCTATCGAAGCGGGAGTTGAGCCAACCATCATCGAGCAAGACGCGACCGAAAACGACCGAGTTGCGCTGCTGGATGCCGGCGACGTCGAGGCATTTCTTGCGGCTTGCTGGATGGACGGCGAGTATCAATATGCGATCAGCGGAAAGGCAGTCTGGTAATGCCCTATACCCTTCATATCCCCGGAGAGCCGCCCAAGGCTCTCCGCTGGACGGTTCACGACAGCCGGTCCTCATATGGGGCTGGCGTTTTGGTCTATCGCAATAGCCGCGGCTGCCTTGATGGGGCCACGTTTAGGCTGCTGCGCGACACGCGCGGGGCTTGGATCGAGACGGACAGGCCAGATCGGGTGCGCTCTGCGCTGGGGCTGATGCAGGATGAGGACGGCATTGTCCAATCCTGACACCCCACCCCTGCTGTTCGGCCCATACACCGCGCCCGACATATCGGACGGATGGCTGGTTGATCATGTGGACGGCTCGATAGAGGTCGGCGGGTGGACCAATGCGCCGATCCCGTGGCCGCGCCGCAAAAAGACCGGCAAGCACTCCCTTATCCTCTGTGGAGACCTGATCCGCGCCGTGATGATGGAGAGCAGCGCCGCCGTGCAGCATCACTGGGGCGTCTCTGAGGGCACGGTCTGGAAATGGCGGCATGCGCTTGGCGTTGGCCGGGTCACACCTGGCACCCGCGACCGCCTGCAGACCGAGACCGGAGTCCCGCCAGAAGCCGCCGCGCGTGGTCGAAAGGCAGCAAAATCACCAGAGGCCCGAGCAAAGCTATCTGCGAGTAAGACCGGAAAGCCCGCACACCCAAACACCAAATCGGCTCTGCTGAGATCTGCCAAGTCCCCCAAGCCCGCTGGGTGGGGGCGTCGAGCCAACCAATGGATGCAGGATGCAAAGCGCAATGACACCGATTAATGACCCTCGTCCGTTTGCTGAGGTACTGCGCGACTGGATCGATCGGCATGGAGGCAGCGCCTATGCCGCCGCGCCAAAACTGCACACCACGGAGATGACCGTCGGTCGCTGGCTACGGGGATCCCGCTGTGCCACGGAGGCGGCGCAACGGGCATTGATGACACTGATCGACGAGGGGCGATTAGACAACCAGTGAGCGCAGCTCTCGCAGCGCAGATATCATATCCCTGCCAGCGGCGGTCAGTCTGCCGCCGGAGACAAACTCGCACCGCAGCCATAGGGCATCGTGCAAAGCGATGCGGTGCCCGATGTTGCAACTACTCATGAGGCGGCACCAACGCGACCAGTCGGCCCTTGCATCCGCGTCCCTCTCGGCATCCGTGCGCAAATCGGGTTTGTCGTCAGGTCGTGTTTCGAATCGCTCGGTCAGGAATTCGATTTTTGCGCAGCGGGGATGACGAGCCTGCCCGATGATGCGGCGACTGTAGACCTCATGGGCGCTGTCCAGGCATTTAAACAGGCCCCACAGATCGTCTCTCTCTGCGGCATCCCGTGCCCCGACATGGATTGCCTGCCCTACTGGATCTCCCAGCCCCTCCCACGTCATGGCCCGACGGTTGGAGGCATTGTCGGGTCGGCCGAGATGGCGACAGCGCGCGGAAAGGACAACGCGGCGGGGGTCCTCCTGCGGTCGGGGCGAGGCTGAGGCAAACGTTGACCAGCGATCCTGCAATGCACGCTTGCCAACCTGTTTCCTTGCTCGCCTCTTCTGCCCCTTCGTTTTCGCCTTAGTCATCTGTCCCTCGTGATCATTTGCCTGATCTTCTGCCGCAACTTGCGCCGCTCTGCCTGCCGTGCCTTGCGGGCTGCTTCTCGCTCTGCCGCGCGGATGCGCCGGTTGCGTTTGCTTGGGGGTGGGTGGAGGTCGGTCATGGGTCCGCCTCCCCGCTGGACAGGGCAGTCAGGCGCATTGCGATGGCGTCCGCTATCGAGACGCGCCGCCGAGCCGCTTCGTCGGCCAGTTGCTCCCAGACCGCGCCCGGCAGGCTGTCGAACATATCCACCATTCGCCCGAAGCGGAGACCCACATAACTGACGCCATTGGCGCAAATAGGGGGGCGCGGCTTTGACAGGCCGCGCCTGTGCAGGGTTGTGCTGACCGTGCTGGGATCAATCCCAAGAGCCGCGGCAATATCGTTAAGCTGGCATCCCTCGTCGCACCGGGCTTTGATCCACGCCGCGCGTTCGTCGCGCAGCTC
>NZ_AEPN01000089.1:0-4528 GCF_000185925.1 Paracoccus sp. TRP
GATCTTGAATCACAGCCAGACGCGCAGGGAAATCCTTTTTGTCAACACAACCTAGTTGTTGGGAGGTTGATTTTATAAATAGACCATCTGTGCATAAAATACCGATTATGCTGAAGAAATCAAAAAATCTTCGTCGAAGATCACGCGATTCTATTATTCTGTCGATAGCCTTGACCGCTTATGCACTGCGCAGTGCGTTCACGAAAGCGAGCTATACTAATTCACATTGACGGCGGGCGCAGCGTTATATCATGCGTGGAAAGCAGCAATGGATACTTTCTGCGATAGACGGAAACGCTGCAGGATAGCTGAGCACCATCCTATAATTGTTGATGCAAGCCAGCGGATTTAGGGTCAGGATTCATAACCAATAAATGACGGTTGCCGCGAGCGCGATGGCCGAGAGGAAGACCTTCGGGCATCTGTCGTATCGGGTTGCCACGCGCCGCCAGTCCTTGAGCCTGCCAAACATGATCTCGATGCGGTTGCGCCGCTTGTATCGGCGCTTGTCGTATTTGACCGGTGTCTTGCGCTGCTTTCGGCCGGGGATGCAGGCTCGTATCCCCTTGTCCTGCAAGGCTTCCCGGAACCAGTCGGCGTCATAGCCGCGATCCCCGAGCAGCCAATCGACCTTTGGGAGGCTGCTGAGCAACGCCCGCGCCCCGATGTAGTCGCTGACCTGCCCTGCGGTGACGAACAGGTCGAGCGGTCGGCCCTGGCTGTCACAGATGGCATGCAGCTTCGTGTTCATGCCGCCCTTGGTCCGGCCGACGAGGCGTCCACGCCCCCCTTTTTCACGGCCAAGCTGGTCGCGGTGCGGTGCGCTTTCAGATAGGTCGCGTCGATCATCACGGTCTTTTCCTCGCCGTGGTCGGCGGCCAGCCCGATCATCATCCTGGCGAAAATGCCTTTCTCGCTCCAACGCTTCCACCGGCTGTAGAGCGTCTTGTGCGGCCCATACTCCCTGGGGGCATCTCGCCAGCGCAAACCATTGCGATTGATGAAGATAATCCCGCTTAGAACACGCTTGTCATCGACGCGTGGCTTGCCGTGCGACTTCGGGAAGAAAGGGGCAAGCTTGGTCATCTGCTCGTCGGTCAGCCAGTACAGGTCGCTCATGTCACCGCTCCGTTTTCCGAGCCGTGAATCACGTAGCACACTGAAAATCAATGCATCCTGACCCTAGTTTCGCCAAGCTGAAAAAAGGCGAGAAGGCCGCGAAGCTGGAAGCCCTGTTCAGTGACGATGACGCCCGCAAGGCTCATCGCGTGACCGAGGCGCAGGCCGCGCGGATCGACGCATGGCTGCCCGAAGGTATGGAGTGACCGAGGCGGGGGCGCGCAAGCGCCCCGCCCATCGAGGGAGACAGCACATGCGCTTTATCAGGTATCCCCGCCACCCATTCACCGATACCAGCCGCAAGCGCGCTGCGCTGCGCCGCAAGCAGCGCCTCGAACGCGAAGCCCTGCCCCTTTTTGCCGAGCAGATCGCGGCAGCGCAGCCCGGCGAGGATGAGGTCATGCAGGCCCGCGCCGTGCAATGGGCGGAATCGCAGGCCCGAACCCGGTCCTGGCGCGCGGCCCGCTGGCGCGCGGCCCGGCGCAGGCTTGCCGCCCTGACCGCCAATGAGCGCGCGGTCCTGCTGGCCGCATGGAACCGCGCGCCCTACCCCGCCGATCCCACATATCTGCTGGATTTTCTGCACGGCTATAGCGTCGGGCGCTTCACGCTGGACACAATCCCCTTCGACCAGGTGCCGCGCAACAAGCACGGGCACCGACAGCACGAGCATCAGGAAAGGCCGTAAGACATGGCCGATTTCACCATCCATCGACACCCGGTCCTCGCCGTTGCCTGCCCGGCCTGCGGCTCGGCCGCCGGCACCTGGTGCCGCCGGCCGAGCGGCCACCGAGCGGCCGATCTGCACCGCGCGCGCGGCATCGAGGCCGACCGGGTTTTCATCGACCAGCACGGCCCGGACGCCTCGATCATTCGCATTGCGACTGGCTGGCAGGTCGATCCCCGAGGGCGAGCCAGAGATTGATGGCCGCCACACCCACTGTTTGGGGTGCTTTCTACCCCTGTTTTGTCCGGGCTTACGCATTTATGCTGCTCACGACAGCTTTGGAGATTTGAGGATGATGGAGCAAAAACAAAAGGATTTGTTAATGAAGCGATGGGAGCCTTGGGTCGTGATCGCCCTTTGCGTCGTCGCTGCAATCATCATTTCGCCTTTTCTGCGGCCAGTCACAGATAGATTCTTTTTTTGGCTTTTCTTCTCGCAGGCGGACCGAATGGAAGAGGCTACCTCGCTCCTGTCGGAAAACAGAATTTTGTCAGAACTTTCCTCCAGCACTCTGTCATTTCTGGCGTTACTACCGGCTTTGTGGTGCAGCGCATTGGCCATTCGAGTAATTGCCGACTGCATTCAGTGGTTAATGCAGAGAAAATAGCAGAGCCTCGGCATTCCGTGATGCTCATACCTCAACGGTTGGCAGCTCGCTGATCCTGGTGGTGATGTGGGGCGAGCGGTGATCGCTCCTCCGATCTACACCGCGTGCGCGGCATCGAGGGCCGCAACACGCTCTGAAATATCCTTGTGGTGAGGATGACTGGCCGTCCCCTTGGGGGCGGCTCTTTTCTATGCCCTGTTCCTGGTGTTCGCCGGCGCCGTCGCCCTGGCAAGCCAGAACGCCGGCGACGGCGCGGCGCTAAGGCCGCGCCGGGCCCGCTGCGCGGCAGAACCGTTGCGCCATCGGTCGCGTCCGGCTGTTAACTCGGCCAGCGCCAGGCGCCGGCCGGGGCCGGACCTATCCACCACCACACGGATCTTGTCATTCTACCACACTGGTCAAGGACGGCGGCCGCGCGAGCGCGGCCTTGCAAGCGGCCCGTGCCGGGCCGTCCCTGACTCAGCGTGTCCGCATGCCTGCGACCGTGCGGGGCGGCTAGAGCCTCGCAATCTTCGGTCTCATCGCTTACATTTCACAAGGAGCATCCAATGAGCGACGCCGACATGACCACCGCCGAACAGTCCCTTGCCGACGACAAGATGCGGGCCGAGATCGCCAAGCTGATCGCGGAAACCTCGAAGATCAATGCCGAGGCCCGCTGGTATCCGCTGGCCGTCGCGACCGGCCTCGTCGGCGCCATCGCCGGCCTGACAGCCTTCATCATCAAGCTTTTCGGTCTCTGACCTATGCGGCCCCTTCGGGGGCCGCTTTAACTTCAGCCGGGCGCAGCCTGGTCGCTCTCTTCCCCGCCAGCAATGCGGAATCGGCTGCGGCCCAGGCGGCGCGGAACGGCCGCGGATAAACGTGCAGATCGGCCCAGGCATGGCCCGTCCAGAATGTCGCAACGTAGAGCTTCATGATTCCGCACCTGACGGCAGCATCCTTATACCTGCGCTGGCAATGAGATGCGCCCGCACCTCGTCGCGGTCCTGCTCGCTCATATCAGACACCTCAGGGAGCTTGGCTCGGGCGAACGTGACCTTCACACCGAACGTGACCTCAACTTGATCCTCTTCGGTATCATCTCTGTTTTCCATGGTGAAACCTCAAGCCAAATCCGTTTCTGAAAAGTCATTGCCCTTGTAGAGCAAGGGCACATGGTAGGCTTTCGCACAAGCGTAGGACAGCGCGTCGCCGAAATTGAGCTGCGCCGGGTGGCCGACGACCTTGCCGTAAACCGACAACGCCCGGATCGCTTCCTTCCCCATGCCCGTCGTGATGTGCATCTCTTGCGCCTCCGCCGCCTCGAAAAAACCGTCGACCAGCTCGGCCGCCGCGGCAAAGTCCTCGGCTGCCGCCGGGCCCTTGCCGCGGGCCTGCACCTTGGCCCTGACCAGGGCGAGCGTCGCTTCCATCCGCACGACCGGCGAGAACCGCAGCGTGCCGCGCGAGGCCTCCATCGCCTTCAGCAAACCGGGCGCTTCCGGCTCGTTCAGCAGCACCGCGACCACCGCGCTTGCGTCCAGGAACATCAGTCCTCGCCCCATTGCTCGTCAAAGAACGGCTTCAGGTCTTCGCCCGTGCTGACGAACCCCGCCTCGGCCGCGCGTCGCTGGATCCTCCCAACCCGATCCACAAGCCGTTCCTCGGCGGCAAGCGCCTCGATCTGCGCGGCAAGCGCCTTGCGCACCGCTTCGGACTTGTTTTTTACGCCGGTCATGGCGCAGTATTTGGCGACAAGCGCGTCGATCTCATCGCCCTTGATAAGCATTGCCATCGGTCTATCCTCTATGGTATACCATGTATATAGATCAAGGTATATACCATCGCAAGGAGGATGATGTGCGTCTGATCTTTCGCCTCTGTATCGCGGGTGTAGCCGCCTATGTCTTCATGCCAGTCCTGCGGGACATCGCAGCGGTCGATTTCATGGGCAGCATCGCTGCGGGCCTCGGTGCGACTGTGGCTGCGATTGGTTATGTTACCGCTTGAGACAGAACATGATGGAGGGAAATAATTTTATGGAAGCTCTCATGAACACGCTGGCTAGGTGTTTGATCCCACGGTTTGATGGT
>NZ_AEPN01000088.1:0-4797 GCF_000185925.1 Paracoccus sp. TRP
GCACGCACAATCGCGCAGTCGATCATCAGCCATTGATGAATATCCGGCTGTCTGCCCCGGTCCGGCCGGGATCGCCAGCTTTTCCAGCAAGCAGCGATGCGATCCTGTCCCACTGTCCGTCGCTCAGCTCATATCGTTTCGCCTCCACTGACAGGCCTCCGTGCTCAACACGGAGGCCTGTGAAGCACTCATCGGCCGATTTATGAACCTTGAATGACGATCAGGTCTAGGGCAGCGTCAGCAAAACCCGCTCCACCCGCCTCAGATGCTGGTGTCCTGGCCGAAAGTCGGGGGCCAGTTCAACAGCCCTGCGAAAACTATCACGGGCGGCGTGGATCTGTTTGCGATGTTCAAGAATCAGGCCACGCTCGATATGGGCATGCGCTTCGAACGTGTCACCGGACATGAACTGTTCGTGCGCAGCATAGGCTTCATCGAACGCACCGATCTGGCGCAGGAAGCGCGCATACCACAGCTGCGTCTCTCGCGATCTGGGGCGGTTGCTGCGAAAAAGTGCCAGGACATCGGCGATGTCGTCTGGGGACCCGCCTCCTGAGGCGAAAGCGGTGATCGTCTTTGCGAGGGGAACGCCAAAGATCCTGTCGCCCTTTTCGGCGAACATCCGGGCTATGCCTGCCCGCGCACCCTCCAGATCGCCGTGCTGCGCCAGATAGGCGGCCTTCGCCAGGTTGATATCGACATCGTCCGGCATCGAACGCTGTGCGTAGTCCAGCACCCGCCGTTGCAGCTTGGGCCGCCGCGCCAGGCGGTTCGCCAGGGTCAGCAGGTATGAGCGATTGGTCTTTCTGGCACTGCGGATCATGCGCTGCACTGAAACAAGATCAATGTCGTCCTCAAACAGTTTACGCATGATTTTCCCAAGGACGCCCGAATCCCTTAGATAGGTCAGCACAAAGTGACCGGCATCGGGAATCTCAAGACGATGCGGATTTGCGAATTCTTCAATAATAGAAACATGCTTTGCGTCCTCGTAATCCGGGTCAAATATCACGACCGTTTCGTAACATTTTTTCCACGGAATTATTTCAGAGATACGCTCTTCGTAATAAGGCAAGAGTTCCCGGTAATCAGATAGCCAGCGCCTTTCTATATTCACATCCAAAGAAACGATCGGGCCACCAATAATAATCCTGTCCGGGTTCAGTATATTTGCCGCACGGACAGCCCCAAAACTACCCATAGAATATCCGAACAGGATCAGTCTCTTGGGCGCAACTCGCGCAATGGCCTCTTTGATTGCTGCAAAGACCTGGTCCACCTCCGGGCCGAGATACCAGTCGTTCTCTAACGAGCGGACCGCGATATAGGACAGACCTTCCTTCTCCATAAGGCGAACCCCAAAGAAGTCAGCAGGCTTGGGCTCCTTGCGCTCCGCGAAGGTCACCAGCAGGATGTCTGATCCGAAATCGCGCAGAATCGCCTGATATCGCGGGCCGTCATGCAGGGGAACCGTCCCGGCAGGAAATGAAACAGGCATCTTCATAATCGAATCTCTCTACCTTCTTTGTTCTGCCGCAATGAGAGCTTGCCCAAGCGATCTTTGGGCCATCATTCGCCAGAGCCCGCGCCAAATTGTCAAGTTTCCAATGCCACTTTGGCATGCCACAAAGCCAATTGCATAACATGTCTGACCTGTCCTCTGGCGGCACAGTTCCCGTGGCAGCCTCCTCAACACAGGTCATTGGGAAGCTGACGAAAATTTGATGTTGCCAAATTGGCAGGTGCCGTCATTGGCCGCTCTACGCTGCCTTGTTAGGCAGGTGCAACAAAAAGAAAAACCCGTATCGGCAATGTTCAGCCGGGGTGTCTTGATGTCGTTAAATTGCTGCGTTAACCATTTCACCGAACGAAACCGGGACGACCATATGACGGATAGTCTGCAATTCGGGGCCGATGCCCAAGTCAATCACACACTTGTGGTATTACGCGAACAGAAGGTCGACATTGCGATTTCCGATGGCGCTTCTCTGGTTCCGGGGACGCTCTTGTCTGTCGACCGCGAAGGCGACATCAGCGGCCGCTGCACCAGTGGCGAAGGCGCGCTTTTGCGGCTGGACTATACCGTCCAGAAACGCCCGCGCTGGCTGGCGCTGCACCTCTCTCTGGGTGGGGTGAACCTGCGTGGTTCGACCCTGCTGGGTGTCGTGTGCAAGTCTCGTGCCTCCGAGGCTTCGACCTTCCGGGTCTGCCTGCGCTCGTCGACCCCGAGTGGGTTCATCGACGCCTTCCTGCCCAAGGACGTCGTGTCCTTCGCCAAAGACAGTACCCATATCGACCTGCTGCGACTTGACGGGAACCCTGATGTCCCGGGCCAAGCCGACTGGCGGGATCTGATCCTGTTCTTCCAACCGACCCCAGCCAGTTTCGAAATTCGGGATCTGCGGGTTTTCATTGTGTGAACCGGCGGTCGCTATCCGCCAGCTCTGCAGGAGCCATCATGAAGCTTTCGCTTGTCATCCCAGTCTGGAACGATCTGCCTGGGCTGGACCGGTTGTTGCGCCAGGTATCCGAACTGGGCGTATTCGCCGAAATTTTCGTCGTTGACGATGCATCCGATGAGCCTGCGGGGCCATCGACCGTGCCCGCAGCGGCGGCAGTTGCGGACCGGCTGACCTGGTTGCGCAGCGCCCAGCGGCGCGGTGCCGGCCACGCCCGCAACCTGGCGCTGGAGCGTGTTAGCGGCGACCATGTCATCTTTTTTGACTCGGACGATCTTTTCACCAAGGACTTTCCTGCCATCGTGGCGCTTGCTGCCGCTGAGACCCGGCCCTTTGACTTCTTGATGTTCCGGCATCACGACAGCCGCGTTTTGCAAAATGGCGGCAGCGGCATGCTGCACGATGACGAAGCGCGCTGGCAGCGCGCTTGCGTTGACCGGGCGCCAAAAGATGGAACGCAAAAGCAGGGGACGATTGTGGTTCCGCCTGGGCCGGCGCAGATACTGGCCCGCGTTTCGGCCTATCCCTGGAACAAGATCTACCGGACCGAATTCCTGCGCTCCCAGCGCATCCGCTGTACGGAAACCATGGTCCATAACGACGTCGAGCTGCATTGGACCAGCTTTATCATGGCCCGGCGAATTCTCGCCACCACGATGACAGGGGCGACGCATTTCGTATCGACTGGCGGCATGCGCCTGACCAACCGGCGTAATGCCGAACGGCTGGAAGTGTTCCGCAGCTTCGAAAACGTGCTGACGCGGCTGCGTACAGCCCCGACCGCCGAGCGGCTCGGCTTTCTGCATCCGTTCACCCGCTTTGCGTCGGACCTTTTGTCTTGGGTCCGCAATAATATCGATGCAGAGCACCACCATGAGCTGCGCAGGCGGACGCGGGCCTTCTATCTTTCGGGAATGAACCCCGACTGGATGCGGCTGATTGCATTCCGTGACCCCGCACTTGCGCGTCGTATCAACCGCTCGATCATCGAGGAAGGACTATCATGAGCATTTCCTTCATCGTCACTACCTTCAATATTGCCCCTTATATCGCGAAATGCCTGAAGAGCCTGCAGCCTTGCCTGCAGCCCGGTGATCAGGTGATCATCGTTGACGATGGGTCGACCGACGGTACTGACGAAGCCGTGCGCGGCTTTCTTGACGGGGCGGGCTTTGGCGCCGGGGTAAAAGTAACGACTGTCTGGCTTGGCGCCAACACCATCGGCGGCGTCGGAATTGCCGGCAATCTGGGACTGGACCGGGTCGAATGCGACACGGTCTTTTTCGTTGATGGCGACGATTACCTGATCCCCGAGGGCTTCCTGCGCGCCCGGCGGGAATACGAGGCCCGACCGGCAGATATCTTTTTCACCGACTACCTCGAATATGACCAGAAAGCGGGCGATGTTCGCCAGCCAGCTGATCGGCTCAAATGGGATGCGCTCGAAACGGCGCGCACGCCAGAAGAGCTGCGGCTGGCAGGCATCAATCTGATCGCTGTGCCCTGGCGCAAATTCTACCGCACCGAATTCCTGCGCAAGCATCGTATCCGCTTTCCCGAAGGCGATTTCTTCTTTGAGGACAACCCGTTCCACTGGCGGGTCTGCACCCTAGCCGAAAGCATCGGTCATTCCCGCCGGGTCGTCTGCCATCACCGGATCAACCGCCCCGGGCAGACCATGGCCTCAACCGGTGTCGAGCTGGCAGCCTTCTTTACCCATTTCGACACCATCCTTGCAGAACTGCCTGCAAACCGGGACGATCTGCGCCTGCAGGCAGGGCGTTGGCTGCTGGGCAACATGTCCTGGCATATCCCGCGACTGCAAACCTCGGCCTATTTCCCCTATGGCTCTCAGGCGCATGAGGCGCTGGCAAAGATTCCCGACGAGCATTGGAAGCAACTCGGGCAAGAGATGTCCAACACCACGATCTGGTATCAGGCTGACCGGCTGCGCCTGCCTGGCGGGATCTGGGATGTGGTGAGATTCTGGCAGGCCAACTCCAGCCAAGGTCAGCTGGCGCGCGCCAACCGCGAAATTGACAAGCTTTCGAAACGGGCAATGGATATCGAAACCCGCGTCAAGGGTCTTGAAAAACAACTCAAGACGATCCGCGAAATTGCCCAGGCGCAGCAGGCCGTCGAAGAGTTCGCGTCCCTGCAGCACCTGCTCAGCCAGGGTGAGAAAAAGGATCTGCCCGCCTGGACGCAGACCGTCGTTCAGGAACCCCTCCATGTCGCAGGTGATGTTGACGCGGAACCGAATCTTGGGCGGCGCGTAAGCGTTCTTTAAGCTCTGCCCGACGCTCGGGCTGAACCGCACCGGGTTTGCCGGAGGCTC
>NZ_AEPN01000087.1:0-5099 GCF_000185925.1 Paracoccus sp. TRP
GGATAGCCATCTCACCAGCCCTCCGACATGACAGCAGCGCATTCGGCGCGATAATCAGCGCACGGGGCGGGCAGGGCATTGGCCTGTGGGGCGTAGACCAGCCAGCCGATGAATACGCCGATGGCGAGGAAAATGGCCGCTACGATTGACAGGACGATCATGGTCGCCAGAGACCCGCCATCGTCGTAGTCGGGGCGTTGAAAGCGGTCGAAGTCGGTCATTGGACGATCTCCCGATACTCAGCAGAGGGCAGGGTGATGGCGCGGCCCCACGGCGGAGGGGTCAGTTTGATGCCCATGGCGGCGCGGAGACGTTCCACACGGTCCAGATCGCGCAGGCAGACTTCTGCGATCAGTCCGGCGGGAACGGCGGCGGGCGGGGAAAATGGTGTGTGCATTGCAGGGATTTTTCCTCTCACTAAGCGGCCAGATCGGCAGGGGCTTCTTCGTGGCCTGTGAGATGAAGGTATATCCTCAATAGCGGATACGCAAGAGGAAATATCCACGATAGAGGATATATTTTGCCCTCCCGATTCGCCCGTGCTATCCTCCCCCCTGCCGGGGATCGGCTTCGGCGCGGCAAAAAGCCCGCCGGTGAGGGCGGGATCATTTCAGGAAGTTCGATGCTCAGATTGCAGAAAGGACTCGCGGAATCAGATAGTGTCGCGCCATGCTTCAGGCATGACAGAAATTCGCATACCAGTTTCTATTACCTACGAAGTTTCCGGCGTCACTCCGGTCTCAAAAGTCATAGACGGCCTTCGAGCATCCGAGGCTGCAATCAAAGAGGCGGCAGGGCTACTGCCGTCATTCTTGCCAGATGTTGCCATCCAGTCGATTTCTGTGGGGGTTCAGCGGATATCCCAACAGAGTCCACTGAGGGAGGTTCTGATTGCCGCAATCGTTCTGGCGCAGCAGGAGCATATGGGCGAGTTTATAGCCCCATATGCAGAACGCATATACGGTCAGGCCGTAACGGAGCCGACCAGTGAAATGTTAGGACTGCTCGTCAGTTTGGTGATTGTTTACGGAGCCAGCGCCGCCAGGGATATTGTCGTCGGGTCTGTCGGCGGAAAGGTGCGCGAACAGCTTAAAACTCTGATAAAATACACAGCGCAAGAGACGGGTAAGTCGGAGAAGGAAATCACTGACATTCTTGAGGCAAGGTATTCTGATGTTTCGCTTTTTAAGCGATTAGTTAGAAAATCTCGCGACTTTTTCGCACCCGCGCACGCTGAACGAACGTCACCAGTCGTTATCGGAAACGTGTCGATCCCCTCTGATGTTGTCGCGGAAATCCCGCCGTCGTCTCCGATAAAAGACAAGGACATGGCAAGATATATCCCGAAAGATGACGTTGAGATCAAACTCCACGCAATGGACAAAGATAAGCAGAACACAGGGTGGGCGGCGGTGATCCCTTCGTTGTCGGACAGGAGAATAAAACTGAGAATAGGTAAGGAGGTAGATAAGTCTGACATCTGGGGTAAGGATACGATAAGAGGCGACATCGTTGTTGTTGAAAAACTCACCTCTTACGGTTTTTTTCCCCAGGAATACCAACTGACGCGAGTATTGGGTCGCGACTGAGGCCGCATGCTGAGGTGATGGTCGGCAGCGGATTCCTCTGCCCCCATCACTCGCCCGGCCAGCCCCTCAACATATCCGCCCACTCGCACGGCATCGGCTTCCCCTAACCCCCAGAATATCCACAGATTCATCCCCTGCTTTCTTGTTGACACCCCGAGTCGGGCGCTTGATCGGCGGATGAGTCGGCCCCATGATGTTCTTGTTTCGTTCAGTGCGCGGAAGGGAGGGGGAGATGAGACTGTCAGTGTTTTTGAAGGTCATGAGTCGGCTAACGCCAGAGAAGAAAGCTGAAATCCTTAGGGAAGTTGAGAGCCGTTTCCGCGAGCCTCGATATCAAGCAGTTCAAGAACCGCATCTCTCTTCCTCGGGCTCTCCTTCATTTTCCGAAGAATCGCTGCATCCTCGGCGGTCACGTCGACGCCATAAAGAATGAACGGCAGGCTTGCATTGATGGCCTCGCACAGGGCCATGAGTTTCCCGACTGTCGGGTCTTTACCCTCAACTAGGATGGAGTGGACGTAGCCAGCGCCCAGGCGGGCCTTCAATGACGCCCCCCTGTGGCTAAGTCCGGCTGCGGCAATCGCCGCGTCAAGTCGAGGCTTCCAGTCATCATTTGCCATGCGCAGAGTATCCGCCAAAGCGGATGCCGCTGCACGTCCTCGATAAAAGACACTTGTTGTATCCTCTAAAGAGGATATAATGACCGACATGACTAGGACACCCCCCACATTCCTGCAAGAGATCGAGGCTTTCCTTGCCGAAACCGGCATGGGTGAAAGCTATTTCGGCAAACGTGCTGCCGGTAACTCGGAACTTGTCTCTCGCTTGCGCGGCAATGGCCGGGTCTGGCCGGAGACTGAAGCAAAGGTTCGCTCCTTCATTTCTGCAGTGCGGACAAACCTCCGCAATAGCGGACATGTGAACGCCACCCCCTCCCGTCAACCCCGCCCCCGTCAGGGCAAAGGGGGTGTGGCATGAGCATCACCAGACAGACTGACGAACGCGATCTGCTGATCCTCTCCCGAGCCTGTGCCGGTGAGACGCTTGCAGCCATCGCGGACTCGCTTGGCATTACCAAAGAGTATGTCCGCACAATCGCGCGCCGCGTTCTCGTGGCTGATCTGGCCGAGAGCGGCGAGCCTGAAAGCGTCGTCCGCCCGGCCTATCCATGGGCGAGGGGGTGATGACATGGCCCACACCCCTCATCGCTGTGGCTCCGGTCAACGCCGCTTTAGGCGGTCTGATGCTGTCGGAGGTGATCAGGTGAGCATCGCCGTCGATCAGAAACGCCGCAAGTATCGCAACAAGATCATCATCGTGGATGGGGTCCGGTTCGACAGCCAGAAGGAGGCCCATCGCTGGGGTGTCCTGCGAATGCTGCAACGGAACGGCCTGATCCGCGATTTGCAACGGCAGCTGCGCATCCCGTTGCGCGGTGCTGACGGCAAGCCGCTGCGGTTTGTGCCGTCTGGCCGACCGGCATTCTACGTTGCCGACTTCGCCTATCACGATGTGCCGAAGGGCGTGGACGTGATCGAGGACGTTAAGGGCGTTCAGACGCCGGAATTCAAGCTCAAGCGGGCAATTCTCGCATCGCAGGGCGTGGAGATCATTCTGACATGACCAACTACGGGCACAATGAAACCGCCGTTCGACTGGCCGCGCTTGCTGGTGATGCGCAGATCGCGCTGGACAAGGTAGCGAAGGGCGAGGCCGACGCCATCGAGGGCTGGCTTGCCTATGGCGCTGCCCTGAATGAAGGGCGGGCGCTGTTCCCGAAAGATGAAGATTTCGGGAAGTGGGTTGTTGAAAATGGTCTCCGCCAAGTTGGCGGTCACGAAATCCACGATCACGAACGCGCCGCCGCCATGTGGGCCGCTGCCAACGCCGACCAATTGGCCGAGGCCCGCGCCAACAGCAAGGCCCGCACCCTGCGCGGGTGGCATGACCAGTGGAAGAAGATCGAAGCAGAGCGCGAAGCGGCCCGCCAGAAGGCCGAGCGTGAGGCAGAGGCTGCCCGCAAGCGCGAGGAAGCCGAAGCCGCCCGGAAAGAGGCCGAGGCGTTGGCTAAGGCAGAAGCCGAAGCCCGCGCTGCTGCTGAAAAGGCCGCAACCGTGGATGAACGGAAAGAGGCAGAAAAAAAGGCCGAAGAAGCCGCCGCTGCCAAAGCCGAAGCAGAGAGGGTCGCGGAAAAAGTTGAGGCTGAAATCCCGCCGGCGGAACCAGAGGTTGATCCCGAAACCGCGAAGCTGCGCCGGGAAATCGGCAAGCTGACGCCAGATGCCATGGTGGACGAGATCATCGGCCTGCGCGCCGACCTGGCCGAGCGCAAAGCGCTGATCGCAGAACTGCGTAGTGAAATCTCCGCGCTGAAATCTGAAAACTCGCTCTATCGGCAGGACAACCTTGGCCGCGCCCTTGGCAATGAAAAGCGCCGCGCTGACGCCGCCGAGGGCCGTATGCGCGAGCATCAGGCCAATGCCGCCCGCCTGCAACGGCAGGTGAACGCTCTCAAGGCCGAAATCGCCCGCCTCAAGAAAGAGGCGGAAAATCAGGTGATCCCGCTCTGATGGCGATCTTAGACCGCATACGCGCCCATGGCGGCGAGGTGATCCGCGACAAGTGGACCATCACCCTGCGCAAGGGGCGTCTGACACCCGAGGCGCTCGCGTGGGTGAAAGATCACCGTGCTGACCTGATCCGTGAGGTTTGGCCCGAATACGACGACTTCGAGGAACGCGCAGCGATCCGGGAATTCTGCGGCGGCATGAGCCGTGCCGATGCCGAAGCCGCTGCCTACGCCGAGGTGATGAATGTTTAATTTTGCCCCGACAAAGGAAATCTGCCTTCGCCCCTATCAGGCCGACGCAATCGAGAACCTGCGCAAGGGCATCAGGGCCGGTAAGCGCCGCCTGCTGCTGGTAGCCGGAACCGGAGCCGGAAAAACGCTGACTTCTGCACACCTGCTGCAAGAGGCAGATCGCAAGGGCAGTTATGCGCTGTTCATCGTGGACCGTGTTGCGCTGGTGGATCAGACGAGCGCCGTCTTTGATGAATATGGTATTTCGCACGGTATCGTTCAGGGGATCAACAGCCGCTGGACCCCGCGCGAAAACGTGCAGGTTTGCTCTGCCCAGACTCTGGCCCGGCGCAGCTTACCGCGCGACCCGGACTTGATCGTGGTGGACGAGGCGCATTGCCAGTATAAAGCCACGCTGGACTTCATGGCCCGATACCCGAACGCGGTGAAAATCGGCCTGACCGCAACCCCGTTCACGAAGGGCATGGGGGAGCATTGGGACGATGTGGTCAACGTCATCCCGACGCGCCAGCTTATCAATGACGGCTTTCTGATCGAGCCGAAGATCTATGTCGCCAAGTCCCCTGATGATGCCGATCTTGGCCTCAACAGCTATGGCGAATTCTCGGACGCCAGCGCCACGATGGCGGGCATTCAGATCGTCGGTGACGTCGTGCAGGAATGGATTGCCAAGACCAATGAACACTTTG
>NZ_AEPN01000086.1:0-5182 GCF_000185925.1 Paracoccus sp. TRP
GGCTTCGCCATTTGTCAACATGACCTAGATAATCGACTTCCCATCTCGTCGCCCCCGCACGAGTCCGGCGTGTTCCAGTTCCTTGAGATGGAAGGAAATGCGCGATGGCGGCGAATCATCGAGCGCGAGGGCGATGGCACCAGCGGCCATCCCGTCAGCGCCAGCGACCACCAACATGCGGATTATCCGTAAGCGATCCTCGTGAGCCAGCGCGGCGAAGCCCACAAGCGCGTCATTCTCTTCCATAACATTTTAACATTTCACGTTTTATCGAAATGACAATTATACTTGGTGGGCGCGCACGTCAATGTTCTGCACTTCCACCCCGCCAATCATTTCGGCGACAGGGTTTCAATAATCCTGCAATCGGCGACCACGCCGCACCCACACTGGTCGATCATCCTGTCGAGTTCGGCCTTTAGCGCCATCAGATCAGTGATCTTCTTTTCGACCTCTGCACGATGTTCACTGGCGATGGCATCAACAGCCGCGCAGGATTGCCCGCGATTGTCGGAGAGCGCGAGAAGTGCCCTGATCTGGTCGAGCGAAAAACCGAGATCACGCGCGCGCCGGATGAAGCTTAGGCGATTCAGATGATCCGGCTCATAGGCCCGGTAGTTACCGTCGGTGCGTGACGGCTCGGGCAGTAGACCCTTCTTCTCGTAAAACCGGATTGTTTCGACCTTGGTACTGGTTTGCCTTGCAAGATGACCGATCGTCAGAATGGAAGAGTTCATTGAACTACCCTGTAGCGAATACAGGGTTAATGTAGGCCGGATCTGGACGTTTGTCGATCTCGATGGGTAGCCTATTGCGCCGCTCTGGCGCTCTCCACTTCTTCACGCACCAGATCGTAGAGTTGCTGCGGTCCGATGGATCCCAGCGGCCTACTATTCACAAAAAAGGTTGGTGTCTGACGGATATTATTGCTCTGAACATCGGCCAGATCCAGCTCAAGAACCGCATCGATCTCGGCCGAGGACATTTCGCGCCGTGCCTGTTCGGCATTAAGCCCGGCCGCCGCTGCGATCTCCCAGGCTTTCGCAAGGTCGGGTGCACCATGCACGGCCCATTCCGGCTGTCGCGCCAGCAGGGCCTCCAGCACCGGTTCGTAGCGGTCCTGAAGACGAGCCGCTTCCAAAATCCTGACGGCTTCGTCCGATCCCTCATGGAAGGGCGCGTATCGGATGACAAGGCGCGTCTCGCCAGGGAAATTCGCCATGATCTGCTTAACGGCTGGATAAAAAGCTCGGCACGCCTCGCAAGAAGGATCGAAGAATTCCACGATCGTCACCGGCGCATCCGCAGGGCCAATGATTGGTGAATGCGCCCTGGTCATCGCATCACCTTGCGGTGCTGGAACGGGCTGTGCCGAGGTGCTGCCGTAGCGGTCGTAGAGAAAGGCTCCGCCGGCAAAGACGATCAGTGCGACGAGGCCAGTGAAAAGTACGACGGACCGTCTGGTCATGCTGGACGCCTCCGGCGCGCGAGAATGAGAAGAAGGGCAATGCTCAAGAAGGCAACGAGCGACAGGTAGGGGAGCGGCAAAACGCCAAGGATCGTCATATCGGCGCTCGAACAGGATGGGCCGTCTTGACCACAGGGCTCGATGGCGGCGGGAATGATGCCCGCATAAAGCAGGGAGTGGAACGCCGCGATGGCGGCGCCGAGGGTGGTCAATGGAAGCCCGTACCAGGAAACGCTGGTCTCGCCCCGAAAGCTAGCGACAGCCAGAATGACCGCCAGCGGAAACATGAAAGCGCGCTGATACCAGCACAGATTGCACGGCGTCTGTCCCATGATCTCACCAATGAAGAGAGCGCCGAGCGAGGCAGCAAGCGCGATGAACCACGCCAGGAACACGACCGCCCAAGCATTTGCAGTTGTGCCTGCTCCGGCGGTCATAGCACTCCCTTTCGCAGCGTTTCTTTCGTTCCATCAAGCTTTGTATTTCACGCAGGGTTGCACCCTGTACCAGCTACAAGGTCAAGTCTCTTTTGTTGAAGCTGTGCGACGAATTCGCACACGGATCGCCGCACAAAGGTAATCATAGCAAACCGGCCCTTGACCCTGTAGTTGCTACAGGGTCTATCTGCGGTGTCACATCTAATTGGCGAGGTGATACCATGGCGGCTGCGAGCAATTACAGACTACGTGTCGAAGGCATGGACTGCGCCTCTTGCGCGTTGAAAATCGAGACGGCGGTGCAACGCCTGCCGGGCGTTAGCGACATCAATGTCAGCTACGCCAACGAGACGCTTGCATTGCAACTCGATGAAGACCGGACGGTCCTCGGCACCATTGAGCAAAAGATCCGAGCGCTCGGCTACACACCAGTGCTCGAGCAGACCGAGGCAAAGGCGAGCCCACCTCGGAAGCGCATCGCAGAGGCATGGTGGAAAGGCAACAAGGGTCGGCTTGTGCTCCTTACCGGCGCGTTGTTCATCCTTGCCTTCGCCCTCGCGCTTGTCCTGCCCGAATGGGAGCAATGGCTCTATTCGGGCGCTGCATTGATCAGCGTCATCCCGTTCGCGAGGCGGGCGGTCGCCGGTGCGATGTCCGGCTCACCCTTCACTATCGAGACGTTGATGACGGTCGCGGCACTCGGCGCGGTCGCCATCGGCGAGGCCGAAGAAGCTGCTGTCGTGATCTTCCTGTTCGCAGTGGGCGAACTGCTTGAAACCGTGGCGGCAGGCCGTGCGCGGGCAGGCATTGAAGCGCTGATCGATCTCGTGCCCCGGGTCGCGTTCCGCGAGCGTGATGGTGTCATTGAGCAGGTCGCTGCCGAAGAGCTGGCCATTGGTGATGTCGTCGTTGTTCGGCCTGGGGACCGTGTGCCGTCTGACGGCACGGTGATTGATGGTGCATCTGAGGTCGATGAGGCGCCCGTGACAGGCGAATCCATGCCCGTGCTGAAAGAAGCCGGCGCAAACGTCTATGCCGGCAGCATCAATGCAAATGGCGAGTTGCGGGTGTCGATCAGCCATGTCGCGGCCGACAATACCATTGCCCGCATCATCCACATGGTCGAGGAAGCTCAGGAATCAAAGGCCCCGACGGCGCGTATGATCGACCGTTTCAGCCGTTGGTATACGCCGGGCGCGATGGTCGTCGCAGCTCTGATCGTTGTCGTGCCCCCGCTCGCCTTCGGCGGAGACTGGATGACATGGGTGTATCGGGGCCTTGCCACGCTGCTCATTGCTTGCCCCTGCGCACTCGTTATTTCCACGCCGGCGGCCATCGCCTCAGGTCTTGCCGCCGGCGCGCGTCAGGGATTGCTGATCAAGAGCGGTGCGGCGCTGGAAATACTCGGTAAGGTCGTAACTGTTGCCTTCGACAAGACAGGAACGCTGACGCGTGGCCATCCCCAGGTGACGGACATTGTGCCGATCATTGGGGACGAGAATTCCGTCCTTGCCATTGCAGCGGCCGTCGAGCGCAGCACCAGCCATCCTCTCGGGGTTGCAATCGTGGAGGCGGCAAAGGTGCGGGGGCTCGAACTGCCCGTCACCTTCGGGGGCGGCGTTGCCACACCCGGCAAAGCGGTCACAGCGCGGTTGAAGGACGGCTTCGCTTCGGTCGGGTCTCCCCGTCATGCCGCCGAACAGACTGCACTCGAAGAGAACATCGCCGAGGCGATCACCACACTGGAGAGCCAGGGCAAGACGGTCGTCGTGCTTATAAAGGGCAAGAGCATCGAGGGATTGATCGCGTTGCGCGACGAACCGCGCGACGACGCTATCGAAGGTGTGAAGCGACTGACAGATCGAGGTGTGCGCCCTCTGATGCTGACCGGCGACAACAAGCGCACGGCCGACGCCATTGCGGCCCATCTTGGCCTTGAGGCAAGCGCCGAATTGTTGCCCGACGCCAAGCTCGCCGAGATCGGTCGCCTCAAAGCAAATGGCCCGATCGCCATGGTGGGAGACGGTATCAATGACGCGCCGGCGCTCGCAGCCGCTTCCGTTGGCGTTGCCATGGGTGCAGGCACCGACGTTGCTCTGGAGACCGCAGATGCCGCGCTGCTCAGAAACCGGGTGACGGGTGTTGCCGATCTCATCGGGTTGTCACAGGCGACACTCGGCAATATTTGGCAAAATATCGCCATAGCGCTTGGTCTGAAGGCCGTCTTCCTCGTGACGACTCTATTCGGCATTACCACGCTCTGGATGGCGATCCTCGCCGATACGGGCGCTACGGTCCTCGTTACGGCCAGTGCGCTGCGCCTGCTGACCTGGCGCGGCACCCGCGACAAATGAGCTTAAGCAGTGCGCGAAGGCAGGTCGCGGCTTCCACTTCTCGCCAAGAAAGCCGAGGTGTAGTTTATGAATAATCAGTCCAAGGGCAGTGCCACTTCATCCGAGAAGAGCGAACAATGGGCGCTCGCATGGGTGCTTGCGATCAATACGGCCCAGGCAGCCATTGTGGGAGGATTAGGGTGGTGGGCTCAGTCAACAGGATTGATGGGCTCTGCACTCGATAATCTTGGCGATGCCGGTGTCTACGCCATCAGTCTTTTCGTCGTAGGGCGCGGATTGGCGGCGAAGGTTCGCGTTGCTCGGTTGTCAGGTATCCTACTGATTATATTCGCCGGTCTGCTTCTGTTTGAGGTCGGTCGACGCTTCATTACTGGCTCTGATCCAATAGGGCCGGTCATGATCGCCGTGGCGATAGCGAGCGCCCTTACGAATACGGTCTGTATGTGGATTTTAAAATCACATCGGGAAAACGGCGTGCATCTGCAAGCCTCATGGATTTTCACGACAAACGACATGCTCGTGAACTCGGCGATCGCTGTTTCTGGTCTCGCCGTAATTCTTTTCAGCTCGCCCTATCCGGATCTGATCATTGGCCTGGGTGTGGTTGTTGTCGTTGTCAGAAGCGGCTTGGAAATCCTTGAAAAGGCCGGAGAAGCTGGAAACAAAGGAAAATAACATGGCCAACATGCGAGCTCTATCCGCCGCCTTCCTTGCCCTTGCAGTATCGATCTCTCCTGCTGTGGGGCACGACTTCCAGGGTGGTTCGATCACCATCGATCATCCGTGGTCACGCGCGACTCCGCCGATCGCCCCGGTAGCCGGTGGCTATCTGACGCTGACGAACGATGGCGACATTGCCGACCGTCTGGTCTCAATCTCATCACCTCTGTCAGAACGGCATTGCCAAGTTGGGTGATTGTGGG
>NZ_AEPN01000085.1:0-5467 GCF_000185925.1 Paracoccus sp. TRP
TGGCTCCGCCATTTGTCAACATGACCTAAAGACGCTGGAAACCGAGATCGCCGAGCTGCTGAAAGAGGTGGCGCGATGATTTCTTCGCCGCTGCGCCCGCTTTCTTGTTGCTTTATTAACCCGGTTGTCCTATCTACCACCGTAACAAGACCCGCCACGCCTCGGGCGCCGCTTCGGCAGCGCACTGCGCACCCTGGCGGGTTGCTTGTATTTAAGGCCCCGGATTCTGCGTCCAAGCGGCGTGGGGCGCTGGCATGAAGTTCAACAAGCCCGCCACTTCTATCAACGATCAGATCGCCCTGTTGCGCCGGCGCGGCATGGTCGTAAACGACGAGGCCACGGCCCGCCACTACCTTGGTCACATCTCCTATTATCGCCTTCGGGCCTACTGGCTGCCGTTCGAGGTTCCGGCCGCCGATGGCGATCATGCCCTGACGCCCGGCACCCGGTTCGAGGACGTGCTGGCCCTCTATGTCTTCGACCGCCAGCTTCGGCTGATGGTGATGGACGCGGTGGAGCGGGTCGAGGTCGCGATCCGCGCGCAATGGGCGCATCACATGGCCATGACATATGGCGCGCATGGCTATCTGGACCAGGCGCATTACGGCCACGTTACCCGCCATGCCACCGCCGTGGCAGACCTGACCAAGGAGTTCCGGCGCTCGCGCGACACCTTTGCCGAGCACTACCGCAAGAAATACACCGCGCCCAAGCTGCCGCCGGTCTGGATGGCGGCCGAAGTGATGTCCTTCGGCCTGTTGTCCAAGTTCCTCGGCGATCTGAAGCTGCGGGCTGATCGGCAGGCCATCGCACGACCCTTCGGGCTGGATGAAAAGGTGCTGACCTCCTTCGCGCATCACATGAGCCATGTGCGCAATATCTGCGCTCATCATGGCCGGCTGTGGAACCGGCGCTTCACTATCAGGATGGCGGTGCCGAGGTCGCCAGCAAGGCTGGCCATCGCCCTGCGCGGGGCGGATGATCGCTACCTGCACAACACGCTGGTGATGCTGGATCACCTGCTGACCATCGTGGCGCCGGACACGGAATGGCGCGAGCGGCTGGTCGATCATCTGGCGACCTGCCCGCTGCCAACACCGGCGGCGATGGGGTTCCCGGCAGATTGGCAGGGCCGGCAGGCGTGGAGGGTTCAGGGATGAATGGCGAGTGGTCTCAAATTCGTCTTAAGCACGTTGCGCGTAACGTGGTTGATCCCGAGAATTCGGCAGATGCCGATAAGCCGTTCATCGGCCTGGAGGCGATATCCTCATGGACAGGTGCGATAGACGTTCGTGATGAGGACTCTAATTGTGAGCTCGGGAACAGGTTTCAGCGAGGCGATGTTCTGTTCGGCAAGTTGCGGCCTTACCTCGCGAAAGTAGCTGCGCCAGATTTCGATGGACATTGCTCGGGGGAGGCCTTGGTCGTCAGGCCAAAGCGAAACCTCTGCTCGTCATTCCTTTTTTATCTGATGGCGAATCCGGAATTCGTTAATGCCGTCGATGCATCAACGTATGGAGCAAAAATGCCAAGAGCGTCTTGGCATTTCATCGGAAACATGACGTTCTCACTCCCCGACCTTCCCACCCAGAAGACCATTGCGGATTTCCTCGATCTCGAAACCGCCCGCATCGAGCTTCTGATCGAGAAGAAGCGGCAGTTGGTGGCGCGACTGGCCGAACGAGAAAAGGCGCTTCTGCACTTAATGTTTTCGCAGATCAAGGCGAAACGTTGGCGAACCCGGCACTTGGGAAATCTGAGGAACGGTGCCGGCTTTCCCGTTGAATTGCAGGGTAATCCAAATGAAGACATAGCCTTCTTCAAGGTCAAGCATCTGAAGACCTTCGGCCTCGACGCGGCGATCACGGCAACCGAGGATACGGTCTCGGCAGAGACAGCCAGGAAGCTCCGCGCGACGGTGTTTCCCGTTGGGACTATCGTCTTTGCCAAGATTGGCGCCGCGCTCCTCCTCGGGCGATTCTCGATGATCGGGCGTCCGGCTTGCCTCGATAACAACATGGCCGCCTTTGTTCCCAACAAGCGGATGATCGATGCCGATTTCTGCCTGCTCGCCCTGTCACAGATTGACATGGCGACCATGGTTCAGCCCGGTGCCGTTCCTTCCCTCAGCACCGAAGCCTTCTACAGCTACGAACTTCCACTGCCATCGCTGGAGGAACAGCAGGAACTGGTAAGCCGCTTCCGAAGCGAACGGGCGACGCTGTCTTCCATCGCAGATGCGACTAAGACATCAATCGAGCGCCTGCGCGAATTCCGCGCCGCCCTCATCACCGCCGCCGTCACCGGCCAGATCAACCCCGAAACATGGTCCCGCCGCGGCACGACCGACCGCCGACTGGACCAAATCGAAGCGGAGATGGGGGCATGAGCACAACGCACGCAACATTGGCCCACAAGGAAAAGGTCGTTCAGAACCATCTGATCAGCCAGCTGGTGACGGGGCAGGGCTATCTGCACCGCGACCCGAAGGCCGACTATGACCGCGCGCTTGCCATGGATCGCGCTCTGGTCCTGCGCTTTCTGCAAACCACCCAGCCCGAGGAATGGGCGAAGCTCGTCACCCATTACGCCACTTCGGCCGAGGACACGCTGTTCACCCAACTGACCCGCGCGCTGAAGGATCGCGGGCTGCTGGACGTGCTGCGCAGCGGGCTGAAGATCGTCCCGGGCATCCGCTTCGCGCTCTGCTTCTTCCGCCCGGCCAGCGGGATCGAGCCGAAGCGGATCGCCGAGTTCGAGGCGAACATCCTCAGCGTCATGGACGAGGTGGAATACAGCCAGAAGCACGGCGGCCGCCTCGATGTGGTGCTGTTCCTGAACGGTCTGCCGGTGGCGACGATCGAGGCGAAGAACCTGCTGACCGGCTCGACCTTCCGCCATGCCGAGCGGCAGTATCGCACCGACCGCTCGCCCGCGGGCGAGCCTCTCCTGACCTTCAAGCGCGGTGCGTTGGTGCATTTCGCGCTGGACGAAGACAATGTGTCGATGACGACCCGGTTGCAGAACGGCAAGACCCGGTTTCTGCCGTTCAACCGTGGTCGCGACGGCGGTGCCGGCAACCCCGATGTGCCGGGCGAGTTCCGCATCGCCTATCTCTATAGCGACGGGCCATGGGGCGAGGCGATCTTCGCGCGCCGGGTGCTCCTCGATATCCTCGGGCGCTTCATGCACCTTGAGGCGAACGGCAAGTCCGAGGTGATGATCTTCCCCCGCTTCCAGCAACTGGACGCCGTGCGCAAGCTGATGGCCCATGCCGGCGATCATGGCGCGGGGCGGAACTATCTGATCCAGCATTCGGCGGGCTCGGGAAAATCGAACACCATCGCCTGGCTAGCGCATCACGCGATCAACCTGCACGATGCAGCTGATCAGCCCGTGTTCAACACGGCGATTGTCGTCACCGACCGAGTGGTTCTGGACCGCCAGCTTCAGGGGACGGTTGCCCAGTTCGAGCAGACGGCCGGAGTGGTCAAGAAGATCGACGGCACATCACGCGACCTAAAGGAGGCCATCGCCAAGGGTGCGCGCATCATCATTACCACGATCCAGAAGTTCTCGACCGACCATCTGAAGGAATTGTCCGGCCAAGGCACCCGCACCTTCGCGCTGATCATCGACGAGGCCCATTCCAGCCAGTCCGGGAAATCCGCGCAGGCCATGACCGATGCGTTGACCCGCGAGGCCACATCGAGCGACGACATCGAGGACATCATCGCGGAATACCAGAAGAGCCGGGGGCCGCAGGCCAACATCAGCTTCTTCGCCTTCACGGCCACCCCGCGCAATGTCACCCTGGAACGCTTCGGCGTCGAGGGACCGGACGGGCTGCCGCACCCCTTCCACCTCTACTCGATGCGTCAGGCGATTGAAGAGGGGTTCATCCTCGACGTTCTGCAGAACTACATGACCTACAGGGCATATTATCAACTTGAGAAAGCGATCGAGGATGATCCCGAGTTGAACGGCCGGCGTGGGCAACGAAAGGTCGCGCGCTATGCCAGCCTTCATCCCACAGCGATCGGCCAGAAGGTCGAGATCATCGTGGAACATTTCCGCCGGCATGTGATGGGGGAGTTGAACGGCAAGGCAAAGGCGATGATCGTGACGCAGAGCCGCGAGCACGCGTTGCGCTATTTCTTCGGTGTCCGCGACTATATTGCCAGCAACGGCTACGGTGATCTAAAGGCGCTGGTCGCCTTTTCGGGGGATCTCAAGCACAACGGCGAAACCTACACCGAGGCTGAACTCAACGGCTTCTCGGAAACCGAGCTTCCAAGCCGCTTCGACGGTGTTCGCCCCGACGGCACGCCCTTTCCCGAGCAGTATCAGATCCTGATCGTCGCCGAAAAGTATCAGACCGGCTTCGATCAGCCGAAGCTATGCGCCATGTATCTGGACCGAAAGCTCGCGGGTCTTCAGGCCGTTCAGACGCTTTCGCGCTTGAACCGGACCATGGCCGGTAAGGAACGCACCTTCATTCTCGATTTCCAGAACAGCATCGAGGACATCCAGAACGCCTTCCGCCCCTACTATGAGCAGACGGCGCTGGAAGCGATTTCCGACCCGAACCAGGTCTACGACCTCGAAGGCCGGCTGATGAAGTTCGGCTATCTCGACCGGAACGAGATCGAGCGTTTCGCCGCCACCTTCTATAGCGGTCGCCTCCACGGCGCGGACCGGGCCCAACTGGAGGGGCTGGTGCGGCAAGCGGTGGGCCGGTTCGAGGCCGACGAAGACGAGGGGCGACAAGAGGAGTTTCGCCAGCTTCTGAAGAGCTTCATGCGCTTCTACAGCTTCATCGCGCAGGTGATCCGCTTGGAAGACACGGGATTGGAGAAGCTCTATTCCTATGGCGCATGGCTGGCGCGGCTGCTGCCGAACCGCGAGGTGCCGCCGGACATCGAGATCACCGAGGACATGCTGCGCCTGCAAGCGTTCAAGGTGGAGCAGAAGGAGGCCGGGAGTGCCGGCCTGTCGCCGGGCGATTATGCCGCGCTGAAGGCGATCAACGAATTCGGCGCAAAGCCCTATACCGAGGACGAGCAGAAGGAACTGTCTGAGATCGTCAAGGCATTCAACGACAGGCATGGCACGGCCTTCACCGAGGCAGATATCATCCGGCACGAGCCGAGCTACCAAGCGACGATGGACGAAGAGATGACCGAGATGCTGAAAAACAACTCGGCAGATGTGGTCTATACGGCCTTTTCTCAGGCGTTTTTCCAAAGCGTTGTGCGAGGGTATCAACGCGACACGGAAATGCGCGATATCGTGTTGACCGACCCTGAAGCACGGGATCAGTTGATCCGATTCTTCTTCAACCGGGCAATGCGAGAGGTCAGAAAGTCGGCCTGATCCCCCCGCCATGGTTCCTCCCGCGCTCGATCCGTATACGGGGGGGCGCAGCGCGGCATTTCGCTAGGTCATGTTGACAAATGGCGGAGCC
>NZ_AEPN01000084.1:0-5703 GCF_000185925.1 Paracoccus sp. TRP
CGGGTCACGTCTCGACGGAAATCAACAGTAAGGTGACAAGAATTGGTCAAAACCGCAAGTTGCACAGCATGCTTCCAGGCCGGCGATGCATGCGCAATCGCTCAGATCGGAGCTTTCCCTATGATGTATTTCGTCGCATCGCCTTGCAACCAACATCGCTGGCGGTAACACTGCCTGCAGCTCATTGAGCGACCGCAGTCCCTGTCTTATCGGCGGATGAAGTGGCGCCGCGGGTCTTGACGCACTATTGTAAGCCGTCCGGGCACCCGGCGGGAACGGGAGTTTTGCATGCTGGCAAGCATCAGGAAGATTTTCCAGTCCGACACCTTCATTCCGACCTCGGCTGTATTTCCCAGCATCGACAACTTGCAGCTCGCGCGCGAGTTGCGGCTTGAAGAGCAAGGCCAGAAACGTGGCGCGGCCAACCAGCCGCCTGCCGATGCCAAAGTCTTGGACCCGGTGGAGATCGAGGCCATCTCCGCCATCGAGGAGCGGCGGAGGAAAGGGCTCGAGAACTTCGAGCAGAATCGCTCCGTCTATGCGGCGAGACTGACGCGCACGGCCGGCATCGCGCAGGAAATCAAGACCTCGGCCGGACGGGCCAGGAACGATTTCGGGACCGCGACACAGAAGTGGCGCAACTCGATCGTCTCTGCCCGCGAGCGACTGAACGAAACCTACAGCTACAGGAAGACCTTTCGGGAGCAGCATGGCCTGGTCCGACCGGCCAAGCAATTCAACGGCTGGGCGAACGTGGTCTTGCTGGCCGCGATCCTGATCGTAGTCGAGGCCGGCATGAACAGCTACCTTTTCGCGAAGGGCAACGAGTTCGGCCTGCTCGGCGGCGGCATCGCGGCTCTGCTCTTCTCGCTCGTCAACGTGACTGCATGCCTGATGCTGGGCTATTTCGCCCACAATTCGAACCATCGGAATCCGGGCTGGAAGCTTTTCGGCATTTTCCTCATCCTCTTCTGGATTGTTTTCGCCGCGACCATCAACCTCGGCATCGCTCATTTCAGGGACGGGCTCGAGGCTGGCGTGGCCTGGACCGAGGCTGCCTCGGGCGCCATCCGGAAGCTGCTGAACTCTCCGCTCGACTTGGGAACGATCGAGTCCTGGCTACTCATGGCCATCGGGCTCATCATCTCCGTGGTGTCGTTCCTCAAGGGCTGGTTCACCGACGATCCCTACCCGGAATACGGTGCCCTGGAGCGCTCCCTGGAGGACGCCCGCCTAGAATACGAAGGGCGCCTTCAGGATGCGCTGGCCGAGCTTCAGCAGGTGCGCGACCAGGCGATTGAGGAGTTCACCGAAACGAACGAGCTGGTGAAGGAAGCCGTCAGCGAAGCCATCGACGCGCTCTACGGGCATACAACGCTTTCCCAGCACCTGGGCACCTTCCTCGACCAGTGCGACCTCGCGGCCGCGCAGCTCCTCGCCATCTATCGCGACGCGAACTGGAGCGCGCGCACCGAGCCGGCGCCCCAGACCTTCAACGAAGGCCATACGTTCCGGACCTTCGTCCCTGCTCCCGTCCAGGAAGGCCTGAAGGATACGGCGCAAGCCGAGGCCATGAAGGTCGACCAGATCATCACGGAAGAGACCCAGCGGCTCTTCGACCTCTTCGATGAAGCCCGGCGTGAGTTCATGGATCTCGACATCGCCCAGTCCGGCTCCGGCCGACCTGCTCCGGGCGCCGAACAGCCCGTCCTGCGTGCCGTGCGCTCGGAACACCTTGCTGCGGAGCGCTGAAGATGGCCGTCAAACAAAAACCCGCCCGGTACAGCCGGGCCAGGAAGCCTTCGCGCAAGGTGTCGCACAGCCGGAACGCCCGGGGCTCGGCAAACCCTTGGCTCGCTGCGGGCGCAGCTCTGGCCGGGGCGGCCGTGATCGCCGCCTTCATCCAGATGCAGCGCACCGAACAGAAGCTTGCGATCAACGAGGACACCCTCTGCCCGGTGGCCGGACCCGTGGCCATCTCGGCCGTGCTGATCGACGCCACGGACACCCTCGATCCCGTTCAGGTGGCATCCGTCCGCCAGCTGGTCGAGCGGCAGATCCGGGACGCGGCGCCCGGAACCCTCTTCGCCTTCGGCGTAGTCGCCGAGGATCCGGCAGAGCGGGGTGCGACCCGCGCACTCTGCAAGCCCCGCGCCGGCACGGACGTGAGCCAGATCACACAGAACGTGACGGCCGTTCAGAAGCGCTATGACGAGCGCTTCCTCGGTCCTGTGCGCGAGATCCTGGCGACACTCGGAACGGCCGGCGAAGCGAACTCGTCCCCGATCATGGAATCCCTGCAATCGATCCTTACCGGCACGCCGGAATTTCTCTCGTTCGAGGGACCGAAGCAGGTGGTGCTCATTTCCGACCTGCTCCAGCACAGCGAGGCCATGAGCTTCTACCGGGGCGAAGACTGGCAGAGCTTCTCGAGTTCGGCTGCCTTCGGGCGCATGTCGGAAAACCTCCGGGGCGCGGATGTGACCATCTACCAGATCTCCCGACCGCCCCTGGCCAGGATCCAGGATCCGGCCGTGGTCGAGGATTTCTGGGCCCGCTACCTCGACCGCCAGGGCGCCCGTCCGCCCGAGCTCATCCGCGTGGGAGATCTCTGATGGCGCGCAAACCCTATCGACGCATTCATGACGTGGCTCCGCGGCAGGGCCTCGACAAGGTCTTCCTGATTGCTGCCTTCGCTGTCGGGGCAAGTGGCAACCTGATGCTCAAGGCTGCGGGAGTTCATCCCTTCATGGCCGCCGGCTTCAGCGCCGTGGTGCTCATTGCCTATGCCTTCCTCACCTGGAGCCTGACCAGGCTGCAGCTCGAACCCGACACGATCGGCGACAACTGCTACTACCTCGGGTTCCTGTTCACCCTGATCAGCCTTGCGGCGACACTCTACACCGTGGTCCAGACAGGCGCGCAGGAGCGCGCCGCGATCATTCCGGAGGTCATCTCCGGCTTTGGCGTGGCGCTCGTCTCCACGATCGCCGGCGTCTTCCTGCGTGTCCTCATGATGCAGGTCCGTGTCGACATCGTGGCCCGCGAGAAGGAAACGCGGTTCGAGCTCAACCGCGATACCCGGACGTTCCGGACCGACCTCGCCCAGAGCGTCCGCCAGATCAAGGCCTTCACCGTCGAGTCCCTCCAGCACAGCCGGGAGCGTGAGGACGCAATGCGGCGCGAGATCGATGCCGTGGTCAGCGCCTGCGCGGAGCAGATGGCAAGCCTGGCAGAAACGGTGGACAAGGCCGTGGCGCGGGCTGCCAGCGAAGCCACCACCGCGGCCATCAAGAGCATCGAGGAACTGACGGAAGCCGCAGCCGGCAAGGTGCTCGACACGCTGAGGAAAGGTGCGTCCGAGATCGACCAGCGTGCCCACGCCCTCGTGGGCGAGCGGGAGGCGGTCCTGGTGGAAGCCGAGGCCATGCGGACCCAGCTCCGCGATTTCGCAACGGCGCTCACGGGCGAACTCAAGGCTGCCAGCGAGGGCATACGGAATGCCGTGATGGCAGATATCGAGGCCATGGTGGAGGCCCAGGCTCATCTTTCCGCCTCGAGCGAAGCGGCCGGGAAAGCACGCGCCTTCCTGATGAAGGAAGTGGGTGAGCTCACGAAATGCATTGACATGTTCGCAGCTGCCACGAACCAGCACAGTGGGGCGCTCGCAGCGGCCATGGAGAAGCAACAGCTGGTGGACGCGGGCATCTCCGACATGGCGGCGCGCCTCGACGCCGCCACCTCACAGGCAGCCGCAGCCACCAGGCGGTCCGTTGATGCGCTTGTCAGTGCCTCGCAGCATCTGACGGGCAGCCTGGGCATGCTGGAACACTCGGCACAAAAGGCCGAAGCCAAGATTCTCGACCTGCAGGATCGTGCTGCCCGCCCGGATCGACCGGCAGCAGAACACGACAGCGGCACCGGCTCTATCGCGAGCACCGCGTAATGCGTGCCGGCGACGCACAGGGCCAGGCGGCCGAGAACCTGGACACGGGGTACAAGCGTGGCGCCGTGATGGGGCTTACCGTCGCGGAAGCCTTCATCCTGCTCTCCTTCTGCCTGATGCTTCTCTTCACCTGGTGGCAGGTCGAGGCCGAGGAGCGCCAGGACGCGCTCCTCGAGAGCTTCGGCGACCTCACCCCGGAGCAGAAGCAGGCCATCCTCTCCGTCATCGACCACGGGTCAGCGGCAGCCATGGCCGCCCTGGCGAAAGAAGGCGATCTGGCCCGCGCCGCACGAGAGAAGGATCTCACCGAACTGATCCCGGCCCTCGCCCTGCTTCCGGAGGAGCAGCGCAAGGCGCTTGCCGACATGATCAAGGATGGCACCCTTGCGGAGGTGATCGAAAAGACGGGCGGCGGCGATCCCGAGGCGCTGGCTGCCCTCGCTCGCGACAAGGAACTTGCCACGCTTGTGTCGAAAAACGACCTCGAGCGTATCGCCCGCGGGCTCGTGCAACTGCCACCCGAACAGCGCCAGGCCCTCACCGACCTGGTCGAGAGCAGGAAGGTCGGAACCCTGATGGAGGCGGCCGACGGCATGGAGGCGCAGCGCAGCACCGATCAGCGCCTGGCGCAGGCCACCCGGAGGCTCGAGGAGACGGCCGCCAACCAGAAACGCCTCATTGACACCTTGGAGGAGCGGCTCGGAGCAACGATCCGGGAAGCTGGCGGTGAAATCTCCGCCGACGGTACGATCAGCCTGCCGCAGTCGGTGCTCTTCGACGTCAACCAGGACCGGATCAAGGATCCCGAGTTCCTTGCCTCATTCTGCCGGCCCTGGCTTGCAACGCTCCAGGAGTCCGGGATCGACATCTCGGAACTGAAGATCGAGGGCCATGCCTCGAGCGAAGGTCCACCGAGCTACGGGCCGGAGGCCTCGTTCCTCTACAACCTGGATCTGTCACAGAGGCGTGCGCAGAACGCCCTCAGGGTCTGCCTTGACGCCACGAGCAACAGCGCCTCGCAGGACTGGGCGCGCCAGCACCTGGCCGCTGTGGGCTATTCCTCGACACGCCTTGTGACCGATACCGAGGGCAACGAGGACCGGGAGCGCTCGCGGCGCGTCATGTTCTCGGTCACCCCGGACCAGGAGCGGCTGATCGAGGAAATCGGACGCGACCTTAATGCATCGACTACCCAAGCCTTGCCGGCCGAGACGGAAGGCTCGGGCATCATCGGAGTGCCGCGGATCATCGACGGCGACACTCTCGAGGTCTCAGGAACACGCATCCGCCTGTTCGGCATTGACGCACCCGAGATGTCGCAGACCTGCGGCGTCGAGGACAATCCGATGTTCGCTTGCGGAAAGATCGCCTCCGACTGGCTGAAGGAAGAGATCGGCTCACGAGAGGTCGAGTGCCAGCCATCGGACACGGATGTCTATGGGCGGACGGTCGCGACCTGCTTCGTCGCAGGCAAGGACATCGCCGAGAACATGGTCGCCTCCGGTTACGCGGCACCATTCGTCCGCTACACGGACAGGTACGTGGAAATGGGAAGGGCGGCTGAGCAAACCAGAGAGGGCCTGTGGGCTGTGGGCTTCGAGCCGCCTTGGGAGTTCCGAGCAGGACGGTGACCAATCCAAGCGCGTGGGAACGAATGAAAGTATCTTCCATGAGGTAGCACTTTGGGCTGAGATAGCAGTTGCACCGATTTCTTTTAAAGTCACCTGTACTAGGTCATGTTGACAAATGGCGAAGCC
>NZ_AEPN01000083.1:0-5859 GCF_000185925.1 Paracoccus sp. TRP
GGGTCACGTCTCGACGGAAATCAACACCTTGGTCTTTTCGCTTATGGCCTGATGCAGCAACAGGGTGCTGCGCCGTGGCTGACCTTGTTGCAAGCACTGTCTCTGGCACTTGCCGGAGTGGGGATCGGCCTGTGCTGGCCCTTGCTTGGTGTGGCCGCAATGAGCAGCGCCACAGATCCGGCCGAGGGCGGCAAGGCTGCCGCCGCGATCACCACGACGCAGCTGATTGCCTTTTCCATCGTTTCGGCTTTCGCCGGGCTGTTGATGGCGGCGGGGCAGGGCAGTCCACAAGGTGCTGCGACATGGGTCAGCCTTGGCATTGCTCTGTTGTGCCTGCCCGGCATCTGGTTCGGGATGCGCGCGGCAAAGAAATAGGGGCAGTGTGCCGCCTAACCTAGCCGGTTTTCGTCATCGACCAGCGTCAGCATGGCGGGCGGGGCGGCGCCCCATTTCCACAGCACCATGTTCAGGTCCGCATCCGTTGCCCCTTTGGCAAAGCTGCGGACCAGCATGCCGTCATGACCGTCACGGATCAGCTGTTCGGCCAGTTTCTGGGTCGGGGCCTTGCCATCCTCTCTCATTTTGATGCGCCAGTCGTCGGCGGCCAGGTCGGCAGGTCCGATTCCGTATTCGTCCAGAGCGGCCGGGTCGGTTGCATCGAATATTCGCGCGACATCGGCCTTATAAGCCACCAGCGTCGTGGGCTGGAGGTTGCCGATCTGATTAGCCTCGCGGATCGCGGTCATGATTGACAGCGCGGTGTAAAGAGCAGGGGCGCCCTTTGGGTTGAACCGCCCGCCAAAGCGCCGGGCTCCCTCGCCCGAAAGTGGCTCGCGCGCCCAGACGGGGTTGAGGGCGCGATAAAGAAGACCGCGGTAATGCATAATCTAGGCGTAAAGGCCCGCTTCCACCGCGTCGATATAATCCATCACCTCTGCCGCATGACCGTCGCGCACCAGCTGCATCGCGGTCAGGCCGCCAAAGCCGGTCAACGGCTCAGAACGATACCAGGCATATGCGATCAGCGGAGAGCCAAAGCGTGGCGCGACCCGGTTCAGGATCTCGACCATCTCGCGCAGGCGCTTTTGGGTCTTCGGACTGGCCACGCGATCGGGTCGCATGACGGCATCGCGGCCAAGGCCGACCGTGCGGGCCACTTCGTCCTTGGTGGTGCGTAGTGCTTCGGCGATCCGGGCCGGAGCGAACTGGCCACCTTCGGCATAAACTTCGATACGCATCCACACCTCCATATAGATAGGCACAATATGGCGTCAATTTGCGTGGCTTTCAAGTGTGTGATCGTGCTATGACCAGATCCCGGCGCACGACCCCCGCGCGTTCAGCCAAAGTTTGCTGCAAATGTGACTGTTGCGCAATTGCAGCAACCGCGCGTGGCCTGCGGTCATATGACGCTTGAGCTTGATCATCGGCCCCGCAATAGGGATAGCGGGCACAAGCACGCCATATGCAAGCCAAAAACCGAAAGAATCGGATTGCTTGCCATGACGCGTATTCTTCTGATCCCTTCCGCTGCTTCTGTGCGGCTTACAACGGCGCTGGGTGCCGGTATTCTGACGATGCTTGCCTGTCCTGCCCTGGCGCAAGAGGCCGAGGATGGAGCAGAAAGCACCGTCGTTCTGGACGAGGTGACGATCACCGCCGCCCCCGGCACCGAGACCGAGGGTTCGGGCAGCTGGACAACGGCATGGATGCGTTCGGCGACAGGGCTGGTGCTTAGCCAAAAGGAAACGCCGCAATCCACCAGCGCTGTCACCCATGCACAGATGCAGGACCGCAATATCACCACGATTGCCCAGACGATGGAGGCCGCCACGGGCATTACCGTGCAGGCTTATGAAAGCGACCGGATCAACTATTACGCGCGGGGCTTTTACATCGACGCCTATCAGTATGACGGTGTCCCCACGCCGCGAAACGGTGCCTGGACCTTTGGCGACAATAATCCCGACATGGCGCTGTATGATCATGTCGAGATCGTACGAGGCGCTACCGGGCTGATGCAGGGCGCGGGCGAGCCCGGGGCCTCGGTCAACTTTATCCGCAAGCGCCCGACCAGTGAGTTCCAGAACCAGACGGCGGTTTCGCTGGCCTATCCCAAGGGGGGCAGGGTCGAAGCCGATGTCTCGGGGCCGCTGAATACCGCGGGCACGGTGCGGGGCCGGTTCGTTGCGGTCGCCGACAGCCGCGATGGATCGCTGGATGCATATCACAAGGACAAATACGTCCTTTATGGCGCGATCGAGGCCGATCTGGGCGACAATACCGTGTTGAACGCCGGGATCAGCTATCAAAAAACCAGGGCCGACAACGTAACCTGGGGTGGGCTGCCGCCCTATTATGCCGACGGCGGCCTGATCGACTGGAATAAAGGCGCGACGCTGGGCGCGGACTGGACCTATGTCGATACCGAGCGGACCGAGGCTTTTGCCTCGCTTGAGCATGTCTTTGACAATGGCTGGACCGCGCGGCTGGTTGCCACCCATATCCGCAGCGAGGCGGATATGGAGCTGGCTTGGATCTCGGGTAGTCCTGACAGGGAAACCGGACTTGGCATGACCCCCTCGGCGGTGAAATATAACGGGACGACCAAGGTGTCGTCGCTGAATGGGATGCTGAACGGTGACTTTCAGGCTTTTGGCCGTGATCACCAATTCGTCCTTGGGGCCACTGTCTCTGACTTTAAAAGCGACTATTCCGGCTATGCGGCTGACAGATCGTCGCTGACCCCGGTCGGTAATATATTTGACTGGGACGGCAGTTACCCGCGACCGCGCTTTTCGGACGCGGCAACCACGATCTGGCACGATAAGCAGCGTCAGTACGGGCTTTATGCAACCACCAGGCTGCAGGCGAGCGATGCGCTGTCCATCATTGCCGGCGCGCGGGCGAACTGGTGGAAAGGCAGCGAGGCCACGACCGGCGAGCTGACCTATGAATACAGCTATAACGGTGAGATCACGCCCTATCTGGGCTTTACCTATGATCTGAACCCGACCTACACCGCCTATGGCAGCGTCACGAGCATTTACAAGCCGCAGATCGTTCTGGACAAAAATGGCGATTACCTCGACCCGACCTACGGCTGGAACTATGAACTGGGGGTCAAGGCCGATCTGATGGGCGGGGCCATGTATGCCTCGGCCGCGATCTTTCAGACCAATCAGAAGGATGTGGCGAATTGGGTAGGTAATGATGAGACCGACCTGCACGCCATCTATGAAAGCATCGACGGCACCAGGACGCGCGGTTTTGAGGTCGAACTGGCCGGGGCGATCAGCGATCGCTGGAATATCTCGGGCGGCTACACCTTCCGCACCTCCGAGGACAAGGATGGCAAACGTTTCGCGGCTGACCAGCCCAAACACACCCTCAAGATCGCGACTGATTACCGGCTGGCTGGCATTCTTGACGAAAAACTGACCCTTGGCGGTGCGATGCGCTGGCAAAGCGGTACCGACAGCATGAATTTCGCGAGCGACAGCCAGCAAACGAACGTCCATCAGGGCTCTTACGCTGTCTTTGATCTGAACGCGCGTTATGAGCTGACCGACAAGACAGAGCTGTCGCTGAGCGTGAATAACGTCTTTGACAAGGAATATTACGCGACCACCGGCTTTTACGGCAGGGTCGTCTATGGCGAGGCCCGTAGCGCCGAGCTGACGCTGCGTGCCAAATTCTGACCCCCCATCTGCGAGGAATAGTTACATGAGTATCGTTTATCCGTGGTCGAAAACCACGCTATCTGTGGGCACTTTGGCGCTGTGTCTTGCAATGGGTGCGCTGCCGCTTGCCGCTCAACAGTCGAACGGCGAGCCTGCGGCGCTGACCGCCGCCCAGATCGCACCGGCGCTGATCCGCACCGATGCGGTCCTTGGCGCCTATGAGGTGGCGCACTGGGCCGAGGAGGGGATGCTTTTTGTCGCCTCGTCGCCTTCGTTTGACGGTGATGTGCCGGGCTATGTCCATGTGTTCGACGCCTCTGATCTGCGTCCGATCCGCCGTGTCCAGTTGCCGCGCCGGGCTTTTGCGCTGGCACTGGATCGCAGCACTGGACAGCTTTACGCAGGCAATACGCTGGACGGTTCGCTGACCGTGATCGACGCGAAGGGCGGGACGATCCTGGACACCATCCAGCTGGGCCAGCCCGAGGACAAGGGTTTCGAACACGTCCGCATGATCGTGCTGGACGAACAGCGCGGTCTCGCCTTTGTGACCGGGCCGGGACAGAAGGGCGTGACCTGGATCGTCGATACCAAGGCCCGCAAGATGCTGCACCGGATCGACACCGGCCTGTGGACCGCCGGGGCGGCCTACGATGCGGGGGCAGGGCGGCTTTATGTCAGCGGCGGCGGTATCGAGGAAATCTCGGTGATCGACGTTGCCAGCGGCCAGCGCGTCGGCGGGCTGTCAACCGGCGACACATCCGAAGAAGGGGGCGATGCCTCGCGCCATTTCTTTGTTAATCTGGCGATTGATGCAGAAGGTCAGCGCCTCTTTGCGAGTGATGCGCAGGACGGTGCCATCTACGTTTCCGACATCGCCAGCGGCAAGGTGATCAGGCAGATCCCGGTCGGCCTCGGCACGCTTGACGTTGCCTATAACCCGGCGCGGCAAGAGATCTATGCGACATGGCGTGGCGTTGATCGGGACAACAAGTCGGGCACCGGTGGGCTGTTGGTCATTGATGCGCAAAGCTATGCCATCAAGCAGCGCGTACCCCTGCCGGCCCATCCCAATAGCCTTGAGGTCAGCGAGGACGGCAGGACGCTGTTCATGACTGTCAAAGTCTCGAATGATAAAAGTGACGCCGCCTATCGGGAGGGTGCTCTCGACTCGGTTCTGCGCATCAATCTGGAGCGTCTGGCTGATCAAGGCTGACCGGCGAGCCGTCACCATGTCCATATCGCTATTTGCGCCCCGGCCTTTGGTGGTCGGGGTGCATTCCCCGGGTTAGCCCTTTTGCCCGGCTGACGAATTTTCTTCCATCGTTCAGAAAAATGCGGCCTCTGGCAGACTGGTCGGGAACGAACCGCTCACCCCGATGTTATCCGGATAAAGGCTGCGGTCGGGGGACCCATGGGAAAACTGCGATGACGATTCTGGACTGTCACCTCGTGCGCCTTCTCGGCCTTATACATGCGGCCGAGAATGAACGTCTGCTGTCTGTTCCTGTTGTTCTTAAGGACTCGATCCTGCGCGCGCAGATCATGACTGCTGCGGACAAGTTAAAGACCTGAGAAACAGCGGAACCTGTAACCAGACGGGCCTTTTGCGGCTCGAATAACAAAACCGGTCCGGTCAGGCGCGCGCACTGACTGTGTAAGCCGCGCTGCTGGCCCGGCCAGATGCCGCGCCATCGCCAACCCCATCAGCCTGTCGTTCGCCAGATGCGGCCTGCCGCACCTTCGATCAGGGAATTTGCTCGATAAGCGGGCGATTGCGCATTTGGCGGCCAGACGAGATCTTTCACATTTTCGGGATCTTCTGCGCCTCAATAGGGTTGTCATCAACAGCTTGCGGAGATTGATGATGCTTGGCCCCCGGTATCTTGGCCCTTACCCTGATCGCGTTCTGGACTGCCAAGAAGCGGTTGAACCTGCGTTCATGGCGCTTTTGAACAGTGCCGAGGGGGCGGGCTGGGTGCGTGAGGAGGTTATAGCCGCACTGGCAGAGCTCGCCATCAATCACGTGATGGCGTTCAGCGCGAATGAGGTGACCGACGCCCAGATCGCCGATCTGCAGCGCTGACCGCGCTGGCTGCTGTGCCGCTGGATAGCTGCCGCTGCGGTGTTGTCCCGATGTGTCGTCCAAAGGGCCACGGTTTTGCCCGCGGCCCCT
>NZ_AEPN01000082.1:0-6007 GCF_000185925.1 Paracoccus sp. TRP
CAGCCTCCGGCAAACCCGGTGCGGTTCATCCCCCTGTCCGTTTCGTTAATCAGGCAGTCGTCTCATGTCACGGTCGTCTATGTGGCTTTAAGACGGAACATCAGGTCGAGATCATGACTTGTCAATTCATGTTCAAGTCGCCAGTCCTCATTCCTATGGGCAAGAACGCTCGACGACGCCGAAAGGATTGCTCTGCCTCATGCCGAATGGAACTTTTCTGCAACAATAGTCGAACGACTGCTTAGCCCCATGCTGCCACGCAGCATGGGCTAAGCTGACCGTCCGCCAAGGGCCGTGACCGACAATCGCCTCTGGGGTTACACGGCAAAGTTGCACGCAGGCGGTCCGGCCCGGCGAACTCAGCCGCGAAGCTCTCGACCTCACCAGAGGGCCGCCTATTGAAACAAAAGGCAAGACTCTCTGAAACGCCACACTTATCAAAGAAAAATTGGTCGGAGCGAGAGGATTCGAACCTCCGACCCCCTGCTCCCGAAGCAGGTGCGCTACCAGGCTGCGCTACGCTCCGACCGTGAGGGGCAGGTATCCCCTGAAGCAGCGGAATGCAAGGGGGAATCTTGCGAACCCATCGCAGAAAACGGCGCGTACCAGAGATCAGCCACGTTCGCGCATCAGGCGCTGCAACAGGCTCCAGCGCGGGGCGGTCACCGTCTCGCTACCAAAGCGCGCCCGCGTTGCCGGACGCAGACGTGAACCGCCCAGACGCTCGCGCATCAGGATGTAAAGCCCAGAGGCAATGATCAGACCCGCCCCCAGGATGGTGGGACCATCCGGGCGCTCTCCGAACAGGTACTAGCCATAGCCGACAGCCCAGAGCATCTGCGAATATTGCATGGGCGCGACATTGGTCGCCTCGCCCGCCTGATAAGCGAGAATCAGCAGGAAACCCGCTGCAAGCCCCAGCGCCGCGATCACGCCGGTCAGCACCAGATCCCCAAATTCCAGCGGGCGATAGGCAAAGCCAAGCGAGGCTCCGGTCAGAAGAAAGTTCCCGATCATCGGCCATAAAAGCAGGATCACCGTCCGCTCGGACCGGCCGAGACGCCGCACGGCAATGGCCGACAGCGCGGTCGCCGTCGCCCCCATCAGCGCCGCCAGATGTCCCAGACCCAAGGGTGTCACCCCAGGGCGCAGGACGATCAGAACCCCGCCCAGCCCGGCGCAGACGGCAAGCCAGCGATGCAACCCGACCCGTTCCCCCAGCAGCGGGACCGAAAGGACGGTCACCAGCAAGGGCGCAGCAAAAAGGATGGAATAGACCTGCGCCAGCGGCAGGACGGAAAAGGCATAGAACCCGCCGATCCCCGAGGCGACGATGCAGAACGACCGCAGCCCGACCCAGAACGGGTTGCGCGGCCGCAGGGTACCATGCGTCGGGTCCCGCAGCAGCAGGACCGCCAGCGGAGGAAAGGATAATAGCGCCGAGAAGAACAGGATCTGCAGCGCCGGATATGTGGCACCCAGATGTTTGATGATCACGTCATGGGTCGAATAAAGCCCCATAGACAGAAGGGCGAGCAACGCGCCCTTGATATTGCCCGCCGCCATGTCTCTCCCCGACGGTTCACGTGATCGGACGCGCCCGGCGAACCGGGCGCGGGTCCTGGATCAGAGCGCCGAAAGCGCCGCGACGATATGGTCGCCCATCCCGGATGTGGACACCGGCTTGCCGCCTTCGGCGCCCATCAGATCGCCGGTGCGCACGCCATCGGCCAGCACCTTCTCGACCGCTTTTTCCAGCAGGTCAGCCTCGGCTCCAAGATCAAAGGAATAGCGCAGGCACATGGCAAAGCTCAGGATACAGGCGATCGGGTTCGCCTTGCCCTGCCCCGCGATATCGGGGGCCGAGCCGTGAACCGGCTCATACATCGCCTTGGGCCGGCTATTGGCCATCGGCGCGCCAAGGCTGGCCGAGGGCAGCATGCCCAGACTGCCGGTCAGCATCGCCGCCGCATCCGAAAGAATGTCACCAAAAAGGTTGTCGGTCACGATCACATCGAACTGGCGCGGGTTGCGTACCAGCTGCATGGCGCCGTTGTCAGCATACATATGCGACAGCTCGACATCGGGATATTCGTTGTCATGCACCCATTGCACTTCTTCGCGCCACAGGATGCCAGATTCCATCACGTTGGCCTTTTCCATCGAGCAGACGCGGCCTGCGCGTTTACGGGCCAGCTCAAAGGCCGAGCGCGCGACACGGCGTATCTCGCCGCTGGTATATCGCTGGGTGTTGACGCCGACGCGGCCGCCTTCGTTGCCGGGGGTGTCGTCCGCCGAAATTCCGCGCGGCTCGCCAAAATAAACGCCCGAGGTCAGTTCACGCACGATCAGAATATCGAGACCGGCAACCACCTCGCGCTTGAGAGAGCTGAAATCGGCCAGGGCGTCAAAACACTGCGCCGGACGTAGGTTGGCAAAAAGGTCCATCTCTTTGCGCAGACGCAAAAGACCGCGCTCGGGCTTCACGCTGAAATCGAGGTTGTCGTACTTCGGTCCGCCGACCGCGCCCAGCAGCACGGCATCAACCGCCTGTGCTTTGGCCATCGTCTCATCCGCAAGGGGTTTGCCGTGTTTGTCGTAAGCCGCGCCGCCGACCAGATCCTCGCTGACGTCAATGGACAGGCCGCGGTTCTTTTCGAACCAGCCAATGACCTTGCGGACCTCGGCCATGACCTCGGGGCCAATGCCGTCGCCGGGCAGGATCAGCAGGGAATAGGTCGTCATCGCAGGCATCCTCATATGCTTATGACACTTGCTGCCCCGCCTAGCCCTGCGGCCTGCCTGCGTCAAGTTCACGGCGAATTGGGTTGCGCCCGACAGACGGATCGGGCGGGATGGGCGGGCAAACCGAATGCCCAGCACAAGCAAGGGAGCAATCCATGAAGGCACTCGCGGCTTTGGCCGGCGCACTGGCCCTGCTGTCCGGCGCGGCACTGGCAGACGGGGGCATCACCGTAAAGCTTCCCGACGTTTCAAACCTGTCCGAAAACGAGGCGAAATCCCTGATCGCTGAACTGGCGAATGTGAATGTCATCACCTCGAATTGCGCCGATTATTCGATCACCGACGGGGAATGGACCCTGATCACCGGCACTGGCGACCTGCTGGCGGCACAGTTGGGGCTGGACGCCTCGGCCTATGACAAAACCTATTACGGGCCGGCCTTTAAGCTGCTGGACGATCCGGCGGCCTGCGACCGCATCGGGCCCACGGCCAAACCGCTGATCCAACGGCTGATCGGCATGGGCGGCGGCACGACGCCGCTGACCCAGTCGCAATGACGCGTACCGCAGCGCAGGCGGGCTTGCCCGCGCCCGCTTCGCGCCCTAGCCTGCGGTCATGACCGCCGATCCAACCTACAGGGGATTCGCGCTGGACGCCGAAACGGCGCTGGCGCTTCTGCAATGGCAGGCCGAGCTGGGCGCGGACGAGCCATGTCTTGATGCGCCGCTCGACCGTTATGCCTTGTCCGACCGGACCGAGACCCCCTCGGCCGCGCCTGCCGCTGCGCCGCCCGCCCCCTCTGCAGCCACGCCCCGCGATGAGGGCGAAAATCTGGTTGCGCAGGCCGAGACCATGGCAGCCAGCGCCACCACGCTGGCCGAGCTTGCCGCCACACAAGAGGCCTTTGACGGGATCGAGCTGAAAAAGGGCGCACGTAATTTCTGCTTCTCGGACGGCAACCCCGGCGCGCGGGTGATGATCATCGGCGAAGCTCCGGGCGAGGAAGAGGACCGGCAGGGTCGTCCCTTCGTTGGCCGCGCTGGCCAGTTGCTGGACCAGATGTTCGGGGCAATCGGACTGTCGCGGACGGCGGTTGATGCCGAAAAGGCGCTTTACATCACCAATGTCCTGACCTGGAGACCACCGGGAAACCGCCGCCCCGAACCGGCCGAGATCGCCATGATGATGCCCTTTCTGACCCGGCACGTCGAACTGGTGCAACCACAGCTGCTGGTGCTGATGGGCAATACGCCCTGCATCGCGGCGCTGAACCGGCAGGGCATCCTGAAGCTGCGCGGCACCTGGACGACCGCCTTTGGCCTGCCCGCGCTGCCGATGGCCCATCCGGCCTATCTGCTGCGCACGCCCCTGGCCAAACGCGAGGCATGGGCGGACCTGTTGTCGCTGTCCGCGCGGCTTGAGGACCTGGCTGGCTGAGCATAACCAGACCAAAGTCGCCCCTCTCCCACAGCAGGAGCATCGACACATGTATCGTATCACTTTGGAATGTCATGGTGTTCCCGCCGCTGCGGGGCCCGGGGCAGCGGGCGACATCACCCAAGAGTTCCGTAGCAACTATCCGCATGAGCACAACGTCGTCTGCACATTCGCGGACGGCGTGCTAAGATTGATCGCCGAGAACGATTACGACCCTGAAGGGCTGAACCTGATCGACGAATTCAGCGATAATATTTGCGCGTATATCGCACCATTCGACGGCAGCATCAAACTGGTCAGCGTCAAAGCTCTTAGCTGAAGCTGCCGGTAAGGGTTAGTCCGCGACCTCGCGGCAGCCCCGGAACTCGACCGCATCATCGGGGCCGATCAGAGTCAGCCTCAGCGTGGCGGGGTCCAGTGCAAAGGGTTTGCCCGAGGCAGCGACGAAATCGGCCTGCGCCGTCAGCCGCCCATCCTTTCCGCCAATTTCAGGGGTCGAGACCCAGACCTCGTCGTCCGTCAGCTCCATCGCGACCTTGTCGCCGCGGGCGCTGTCCTCGGCTGGCAGGGTGGCAGTGACCTGCATGCCGTCGCGGATCTCGACAATGCGGCAGTCGGGCTGCCGGTCCGAGATCTCGGGGCGCATTTCCATGGCCTGTTTGATCAGCGGATCGGGGGTCGCGGCGGGGGCACCTGCCTGCAACTTGACCTGTGCAGGCACGCAAATGTCCTGACAGATGCCGAAATCGACCTCGGCCATCGGCTCGACCGGGGCGCCGGGGCGGGCGGGGGTGATCTCGATCGGCAAGATCAGCTCTTCCCGATAGCCCAGCGTACGCTCTCCCTCGGATTCGATCACCTCGGGACGGGGCCAAAGCAACCGGACCTCGCCCAGATTTTGCGAACCAGCCCAGTCAAAGCGCGGCGGCACGCCAGCATCGCCGGGGCTACGCCAATAGGTCTTCCAGCCCGGCTCAAGCCGCAGATGCAAAGCGGTCATGCGATTGCCTTCGGGCGTGACCCAGCCGGGCATCATCTCGGCCGAGACAAGCCCGGGTGGCAGGTCCTGTGCCATGGCCGGCGCGACGGTCAGAAAAAGCAGGGCGATCATCCTCATGGCGTCGTTTTAGCCGTCCCCTTGCCCGGGCGTGAAGTCACAATGACGGCAATCTCTTGCGAAAACATGTCGCAAGGCCGATCTTGAGAGGAAACAAACAACAAACACGGAGCAGATCATGGATAAATCCAGCAACCTGACCGGCAAGATGCTGATCGCCATGCCCGGCATGCGCGATCCGCGCTTTGAGCAGTCGGTGATCCTGATCTGCGCCCATTCCGAGGAAGGCGCCATGGGGCTGGTCGTCAACCGCCCGCTGCCCGAGATCGGCTTTTCCGACCTTCTGGAACAGCTTGGCATTCAGGCTGATGAAAACGCGGTGGATATTCCCGTCCGCTTTGGCGGCCCGGTCGAGCCGGGGCGCGGATTCGTGTTGCATCGCGTGCCCCGCGACATCGACCTGGCCGAAAACCGCATGCGCATCACCGACGATCTTGCCATGTCCACCACGCGCGACATCCTCGAAGATTACGCTCACGGGCACGGCCCGCAACCGGCGGTGCTGGCGCTTGGCTATGCCGGATGGGGGCCGGGGCAGCTTGATTCCGAGATCCGCCAGAACGGCTGGCTGACCTCGGACCGGGGGGATGAGATCATCTTTGGCACCGACAATTCCGGCAAATGGCGCGCGGCGATGAAGTCGCTGGGGATTGACCCCCTGATGCTGTCGCCCGACGCCGGCCACGCCTGACGAGCTAGGCCGGATCG
>NZ_AEPN01000081.1:0-6817 GCF_000185925.1 Paracoccus sp. TRP
TTGAGCGCTTCATTGTAGGCTGGCCAGTTTCTGGTCCTGTAGGTTGGCGGTGTGGGTCTGCTCATACATCACAGCTACCACCCTGGATTCACGATCTGAATCCCTGACGGGATTTGTGCAACAGAGCCATCTTCCGGGCATGTCACAAAGTGTAAAAAATTACGATTGCATTTCTTGCCATCGTACATCGTATCATGAGCTCAGAACGCTTGACTGTCAAGGAAAGCGGTCGGGGAGCATGATACGATTCCGTTTCATGCCCGGCGCGACCCTGGGCGCGCACAATGCTCGCAGCGCCGCGCAGCGGACACTACAGCGGGCATGTCGCTTGTAGTGGAGATGTGACCCGGCAGCAAGACTCGTGGCATCAGGCACCGCAATAAGGGTGTTTATTACCAAATCTGTGCATATCTGCATTACTTTTCTGCATTACCATTATGCGTTACCATTATGCATGATTGTAATGCATTACCTTTTTGCATGCGTGCATTACTTACCGCATTACTGAATGCGTGCGTGCCGGTCTGATTGACATTCTGCATGTCTGCGTGCATGAAGGTATGCGAGACTGCATGTCGGTATGCATGACATTATGCCAGACAGCATGAATGCATGTCTGCGTGCCCGCATGACAAAGCACCGAGAGTAGGTGGTGTTGACAAAAGGTATTCACAGGGTGGCCTGATCGTGATTCAAGCTGGTACCTGCAATGGAGACCAGCTTGGCACGAGACCTGATGTCGGACGAGGAATGGGCGTTTCATGAGCGCTTCATTCTGGCCGTACGCGCCCCGAACGGGCGCAAGCCCGCAAATCACCGCCTTGTTCTTGATGGGATTTTCTGGATCGCGCGGACCGGCTCTCCTTGGCGCGACCTCCCAGAAGAGTTCGGGAAGTGGTCCAGTGTCTACCGCCAGTTCCGGCGCTGGACCCTGGCGGGGTTGTGGGAGCAGATCCTCGAAGCGCTGAACGAAAGTCGGATCGTGCCGGATGCGCTCCAGATGATCGACAGCACCGTGATCCGCGCCCATCATCAGGCAGCGGGCGCAAAAGGGGGACTCCAAGACAGGGTTTTGGCCGTTCAAGAGGTGGTTTCACGACCAAGGTCCACCTGCGCGTCAATGCTGCCGGGCTGCCAATGAGGTCGGACATCACGCCGGGCCAGACATCGGACTACCTGGGCTTTGATCTGGTCATGGACGACAACCTGCCGGAGCCTTGCATCCTGCTGGCCGATCGCGGCTATGACTCCGACAAAGTTCGCGAAACCATGGAGGCGCGTAGCATCCTGCCGGTGGTCCCGATGCGCAAGTCTCGCAGGCTCCGTGTCGCTGTCGATCGCAGGCTCTACCGGCTGCGGAACCTTGTCGAGCGGTGCTTCAACAAGCTCAAGAACGCTCGCCGTGTCGCCACCCGCTACGACAAGACCGCCGAAAGCTTCCTTGGCTTCATCGATATCACGTCGATCCGCCTCTGGATCCGCCATTTGTCAACATGACCTAGCAGGCGTGCCGCTGGTTGGCGCGTAGCGCCTGCCAGCGTCCGGCATTGCGCGCGGCTGCGAGGGACAAAACAGGGCGAGATATGAAAGCGGCCCCCGAAGGGGCCGCTTAGCCGTTCAACCCGGCAGGACTTTTATAAGCGTGACAGTCAGGCCAACGATGCCAGCGGCCATGATCCAGAGATGGCGAAACAGTTCGGCCTTGAACTCGGCCAGGTCCTGTTTGGTGGCGAGGGTCGAGGTATCCGCCTCGGCCAGCCCCTCGGCAATGGCTTCAGCCGCTTTCTGATCCATGCCCGCATCTGTGAGTTTGCGGGCGAATTTCAGGGTGTCGATGTGCAGTGCGTTTGCCATGAATGATCTCCTTTCAGGAATGTAAGCGTTCTGACCGGGAAATGCGAGGCTTTAGCCGCCCCGCACGGTCGCCGGCATCGGACACGCCGAGTCAGGGACGGCCCGGCACGGGCCGCTTGCAAGGGCGCGCTTGCGCGCCCGCCGTCCTTGACCGGTGTGGTAGAATGACAAGATCCGTGTGGTGGTGGATAGGTCCGGCCCCGGCTGGCGTGCGCCAGACGGGTTAACAGCCGGACGCGAGTGATGGCGCCACGGTGACAGCCGCGCAGCGGCGGCCCGGCGCGGCCTTAGCGCCGGGTCTGGTCGCGGCCCTGGGCATCAGGGTCGGGACCGGACCAACCCACCAGACAGAGGTAAAAAAAGAGGGCCGCCCGGGCGGGCGGCCAGTTGTCGCTGAGACGGATAGAAAAACTTTCAATCGCGGATCAGGCCGCACCGGTCGATCTGCCAGCCGGTTGCCGCGCGGATGATTGCGGCGTCCGGGCCATGCTGGTCGATGAAAGCGCGTTCGGCCTCGATGCCGCGCGCGGTGTGCAGCTCGGCCGAGGGCAGGCCGATGGAATTTCCGCACCAGATGCCGACCCGGGCGCGACAGACGGGGCAGGGGACGGCAAGGGCGGGGTGACGGAACGCAGTAAAATCGGGCATTGTTCTCACTCCTGCGCTGACAGGGGAAGGGCGGGGGCGCTGTCGCGCCCCGGCCTCGATCATTTCACTTCCTCGGGGAACCACTTTGCAATGCGTTCGGCCTGTTTGTCGGTAACGCCATGGGCCTCACGGAACGCGGGGTCAGAAAACAGCTTTTCCAACCGTTCGGCCTGCTCGGCCTTCTTGAGTTTGGCAAATGTGGTGGCGGTCGGGTGGTCGTCTTTCAGGTTCAGCAGATCACACCAGATTTTCTGGCGATATGCGCCGGAAACCCGCGTCCAGAAGTTTGCAGCGGTCGGTGTCCAGACCTCGCGGACATGGGCGTTGACCTCCTTGTCGATCAGGCTGCGCAGCTTGCTGTCCGCGCCGGTCAACAGCGCGGCCAGATGGCGGGTGAGTTCGCCCATGACGTAATCGCGGCCTTTCTTGCGAAACGCGCGAAAGCCTTTCGCCAGATCGCTGCCAAAGGGATCATCAGGCCGCTCGGCAGGCGTGGTCAGCCGCGCGTCCAGTTCGTAGCCCTCGGCCCCGGTCGTCGGGAAGTTCGGAACATCATCCGTGCGGATGCCGAACGCCGACCGATAGCCCATCCTGCCGGTCAGTTGATAGGCCAGCAGGTCAAGCAGCAGATCGGGATCGCGCAGCGCGGCATGTTGCCGTGCGCCGGTCAGAACGCGGGTCAGATCGTCACGCAGGGTTTGGCTGATGGGGGATTTCCCGGCCTCGCTGGCGCTTTGGGCGCGTTGTACGGGCTGGCGCATATAACCGGCCTCAATGGCGGCGGCATGATCCTCGGGCTTGACCAGCCCGGTGACGGTTTCCAGACGACCGTTATAATCGACGCAGAAAATCACGCCCGAAAGGGCCTTCTGCTCCGGCAACATGACCGGCTGCATCAGGGCATCGAGGGCGGCAAGTTCTTCCTCCCCTGCATCGTCCAGAACGCCATTTTCTGCCAGTTCGGCCAGCTCGTCATATCGCTCGGCCTGTTCTTCCGTCAGTTCAGGGGTTTCGGCGTAAACCCGGCCAAACTTGCGATTATCAACGTTGCTATAGTCGATCCACCTGGTGGGGCTTGCCTCGGCCCATTTCCAGCCATCGGCACAGAGCGCCTCGACGGTTTCGGCCAGCTTGGCGGCAAACAGTTCGTCAAGCAGGGCCTCGTCCTCAAAATATACATCATCACCGAACAGGTCTGTGGTGAGCCTGCCGCCCGCTGCTTCATAGGCATCCCGACCTACGAAAACGGCGCGGCGGTCGGTGCTAAGAATGGCCTCCGATTTGAGGCGGCGTTTGATACCCTCGGCCTCGATGCCGCGCCCGCGCACATCCGCAAGCACGGCAAGCGTCCGGGCCTCGTCGTCGCTGACTGTGAAGGCGGCGGCCTGGGCCAGCGTCAATTCGTTGTCCTTGAGCGCATCAAGGACGGGGGCGGGCAGGCTTGCCAGCTTGAGGCGGCGATAAATATGGGCTTCGGTGACGCCGAAAGCCAAAGCGATAGCGGGCACACTGGCCCCTTTGCGTGACATGGCCCCATATTCGCGGATTTCATCTGCGGGGTGGGGCTGTTCGCGCTGGTGGTTTTCGCTCGTGGCCCAGAGTTCGGCGGTGCTGGCGTCTGGTGCGATCCTGACCGGGACGGTGGTAAAGCGCGGATCATCTTGCAGCATGGCGAGTGCGCGATAACGACGCCCCCCGAAAATGACCCCTACCTTGCCGCTTTCGTCGCGCAGGCCGCCAAGGTTCTGTATCAGGCCGAGTTCCCTGATGTTGGCGGCAAGGGCCTCGATCCCTGCCGGATCGAGTACGGTGCGGGGGTTCAGTTCCGACAGGTAAAGGTCGGCAAAGGGCACATTTTCCACGATGGCTTGCATGGTTCTATCCTTGTTTAGCGACGATATTTTGTGTTATGGGTGCCCCACCCCGAGAGGGGTGAGGCGAGGGGTTTCAGATGATCCCATGCTGGTTCAGGAAGCGGCGGCCGATGCCAAAGTGATCGCCCTTCCTGACAAGCGCCCAAGCTTCCGCAAGGCGCTGGTCAAAGACAGCTTTGCTCATTAATTCACCTCCTTTCCTTTTTTCTCGGGGTTTCGGGTTTATCGGCCCGCACGGAGCAAACGGGCCGATCCCGGCGATCAGGCGGCGGCGATGTGCTGGTCATAGGGGGCCAGCACCATGCCTTGCGCGATCAGGTCTTTGATGGTCGGCCCCATCATTGGGTGAAAAAGATACCAACGGCTCTCGCCAGCGGCGTAATCGACGGCATAGGTCCATTCGACGCCGCTGCCGTCAGGGCGGTCCCGGAACAAGCGCGTCCTGAAACCACGGGCCGCGCCATTGTCAGTGTAGATGCCAGACATTTGGCCTCCTATCTCTAGCGATGATGGGGGCGGGTTGATCCCGCTCCGCCTATGGGCTGCGCCTCGGCCAGTCTGATCTGCCCGGAAACGCATGTTTCCGGCGGAACAGAGTGGGTGAGGCCGAAGCCCGACCCACGGGCCTGCACGGGACTGTCATGGGGGCGGTAGGCCGGGGTGGTGCGGGCAGGCGGGCGTCAGCCCGACAACACGGCCCGGCTGGACGCCGACGCGCGGCACGCGCGGCGCTTGCCCCTTGACCGGCCAGGGCAGGTCTGTTGGGCGGACCCTGCTAAATGGAAAAGGCGTCGGGACGGGGGTGAGCCGGGCAAAGCCTGGTCGATCCCCCGCCGCGTCCGCTGCATCAACCCGATCACGGCCCCGGCCGGGATCTCCGAACCTGCTACCGTGAAGGGGTGCCGATCCGCGCCAGCTCGCGGTATGCAATGCTGAAAGAACCTGTGATCACCGATCGGAGTGAACTGAAATGGAAAATACCATGAATGTCGAAGATAAGAATCCGATCATCAGCATGATGGACCAAATCAAAGAAGCCGACGAAGTCGGATGCTTTGTAATGGTCGGAAGCATGACCGCAAGCATATTACGTGGCATGTCCGCCGGCAAAATGGACGAAAAAACTGCCTTGATGACAGCGGAGGGGATCGCCCGATCGTACTACGACCGGCTTAAAGAGATATGCGGATACCGCCTTGCAAAAGGGCATATCTCGGCTAGCGATGAAATTGCCATCACTATGCAGGCCTCCCTTACAATTCTTGGAATCTCTAAATTCCGGGCAGGCGAAGAGGTTGAAGGCGCGGAGACTGCCGTTGATCTGATAGGTTGGCTCCACGACGCAGTGCACAAGGCGATCAAAACGCTGCGGCTTTCACATCAATGCTCTGACCGGATTCTTGAGGGTCAGCTGTACAGGAGTCCTGGCACGGCTCAGGAGACCGAGATTTTCCGATTGATATCCGATGCCGACGACATCGAACTTCTGACTATGGCGACCCGCTACGGTTCTATGCTTAAGAACTCTGTGTCTGGCGAAAGCAGCTTCAACGGAAGGGTGCTCTCGACCCTTCTGGATGCTGCACTTATCGAGATCAAGAATCGTGCGCAGGCCCTTTCTAACCACGCTAAGAGTCTCGATTCTGGATCGATCGAAACTGACCTGTCGGACATCATCTCCCGGCTACGGTCTGAGCGGCGAAAAGACGAGATGAAGCCGGAAACCGCCACGGAGACCCTTGGCCTTCTGCACGAAATTACCGGAGGCTCCGACCGGTACGAGTTGGTGGTGCTTGGGTTGATCGGATTCCACGAGCCGTGGCTCGACCGGCAGAAACAGAACAAGCGGAAACGCCAGGATGCCAAGGGTGGAGGCATCCCCTCGTGGGTGTGGGTCGCTGGCATCGCCATCGGAGTTGCCATTCTCATCGGAATTAATGGTTGAGACAATGATGGAGGTCCGCGCCAACATGTGGACGATCAAATGTCTGATGAGGCAGGTTGTTGGATGGCTCGTAAATCATCGTGTAATCGGGTCAAAAGCTTCGCGTTCTCGAATGACGCCGTTGCAATTTCTCTGATTTGGTCGGCGGTAAAGCCCGGTCGATCCCCCGCAACGGCCACCGGATCAACCGGGCGCGCGCTATGCGCGGGCCGCCATCGGATCTTACTTCACCTTTTCCAGCCGCAAGGCCGCGACTTCGGGAGCGGGCGCTGTCGGCCGTCAGCAGTCTGCGAACGGAACGCGCCATCATAGAGCGAAGGGACGTGAGCAGATTGTGGGAAAGGTGAAGCCCCGCGTCATGCGGGCGTTACCCGTATGGGCCGAGACGGGCAGCGCGCCTGCCGGTGTTGGGCGCCCTGCCCCGCAAATCTCATCCCTCTGGGCAACGCCCCTTGACGCAGAGACGGCATGTTGATTTCCGTCGAGACGTGACCCG
>NZ_AEPN01000080.1:0-6994 GCF_000185925.1 Paracoccus sp. TRP
TCCACCAAATGCCGGGACTGAACACCTAAGCCCGGCCCGCTCGAGGGCCGAAATGTGCAGAAACACGTCCTTGCCGCCATGCTCGGGCGCGATGAAGCCGAAGCCCTTGGCGGCGTTGAACCATTTCACGGCGCCATTGGCCATCGTGATATCTCTTTGTGGATTTGTCGCTCGCGGAATGCAGGTCAGTTCAAAAGCAGACTGAAGCCGAAATGAGACAGGATGCAGAGAGAAGCAACGTAGCGCCCCCTGCATGCGCCTTCGCGCCGGATAAAGCAAAACATTCTTGCATCGCATTTGTCCGATGCCTGAATCAATGGAGCCAAACCTGGCTATTTTCCACTTGGCCAGACAAAAATTCCCGGAATCGCTCGAAAACCGATTGATCTGAGAATTTTCGACTGGAACCCGACCATGAGAATGGTGGGACATTATCTTCTGCCCCCATCTTCGGACGCACCTATAGCGTATACCTACTAAGCGCAGGGTTGGCTTGTACGCCAAGGGCATCGGAATATCCGAGGCACTCGAAAGTCCCGGTAGCTTATCTTTCTTGCGATAGCTCTTGGCCGAGGCCCCACAGCCTATTCAGGATCGACCAGCTGGCTTTCGGCTGGTCACTCTGCGGAGCATTTCCATTCCCGCACAGGCACCGCCATAGCAGGACCAACCCCGGTCTCAGATCGTCGCCATGCAAGCGGACAAGGGACGTGCGGATTGTGCGATCGAGGTTTCGGGCACGAAACCGGCAGCTTTTGCAGCAGCGATGAAAGCCCGTCGCGCCGATCCCACCGATACAAGGCAGTGCAGGGCGGCATCCAGCTGCTCCAGCGCATGGTGCTGGGCCGTATTGGAAACCGGCCACCTCCTGCGGAGCCAGTATCTCGCCTGCTCGATCGTGCTGAACTTCTGCACTTCGCCTGCAGACGAAATGACGAATGAAAGGGGCGTACCCCAGTGAATTTCCATAATGAAACTTTTCTGTCGGAACGGTCGGAATGGCGGGCAACGCATGCCCACCCTCCTCAAGGAAAAGCGGAGACGGCATGAAGCCGACCCCGCCTGTATTACCCTTCGGCGCTGCTCTCAGAAGAGAACGAGATTCGTTGCCGATTCCCGGCCATTGCGGTCACGCTCGATATCATAGGCGATCGCCTGGCCATCGTTCAGATGATGGATACCGGCGCGCTCGAGCGCGGAAATATGGATGAAGACATCCTTCGAGCCCGCTTCCGGGGCAATGAAGCCGAAGCCTTTATTGGAGTTGAACCATTTCACGGTGCCATTGGCCATCGTGCTGTTCCTTTCAAAAATGCCGCTCACATAGCGCAGCGGCCCGGCAAAGCTGAAGATCGAAGCTGAGCCGCAAGGAACAGGGTCCGAAAACAAGAGATGCAGATCCTATATAGGTCATGCCGGCTGAGTTTACGAGGAAATTCCGGGGATCATGCGATCTCGGCCCATTACCCGTTGTTCGGCAAGGAAAGAATTTGCGACCCGCATCGGCGGAAAATTCCGAAAAGGCCGTTTTTACCGCAGACTCCAAACCTCAGCTTTCGCCCTGTTCCTTGCCGTCCAGTTCCCGGGCGTTCGTTTCCGCTATCGTCTCATGTAGCCGCGAATGGGCGGATTGCCATGCATCGAGCGCGCCCACGGCCTGGTCGAGCGCCTTTCTGTCCGGCCCATCGAATTGGGGAGCCGCCTCCTTGATCGCCCAGTAGAGCCGGCGCACCACCGGGGTCATCCGCTCCAGCCAGGCCAGGACATCCCTCAGGCTCTGCTCCTTGCCGCCGGGGTTGGAATAGACCCCGCCCTGGAGGCCCTGCAGTTCCAGCTCGCTCAAGCGGAGCTCGATATCGCTCAGCCGTTCCTTGATATCTCTGTCGCTGTTCTCGACCAATGAGACCATTTTCGCCCCCTCCCTTTATGCGGTCGCTCCTCTTGGGCCTGCCGGCCCATCGATCACGCCTGATCGGTCGTCGGATCGTCCATGCCGCTCGCAGCACGAACCGGCATGCCGCGCTCGTTCCCGTCCCTTTTCCGACGCCGGCGCACTCCTGCATCATGCTGCGGCTCGGGTCGTTTCTCGGGGGTGCTGGCGATGTCTGCGGAATCCACGGTCTGGGTCTCCCTGTTGCCGGACGAAAAAATTCGAACAGGCACGGCTGATATGGGGTGTCAGGGGGCTGCAGGCCATAGGAGACATGCGCCTATCGACCAACCTCCGGAAAGCCCGAGAAAGAAATCTCGGTGACGACGAGGCGGTTCTGCAACGGCAGGATGAGGTCAGCGCAGTCGATGGCCGTTACGACGAGTTTTGCGTCGGTCGGCTTTTGCGATTCCTATTCAGGCGCGGGATCGGTTCTTTCCGCTGCCGCGTCGATCCGGTCGGCCCATTCGATCAGCAATCGCGCTGCGCCGAAATCTCCGTGCCTGTCGCGCTTCTGGGCGGCGAGAGCGAGGTGTTCCCGCAGATCCGTCGTCATGAGCTGGCCGGGCCGCTCGGTGGCCAGAAAGAGCATTTGCAGCAGGTGCTCTATGGCGGCTTCGTATTGATCCGGGCTTTCGATTGCCACCTTCCTGCCTTCCATCGGTTGCTGCCTGGCGACTCGTGTCAGGCGATTGCTGGTTGCCCCAAAGGACGAAGACCGGATACCCGTTTTGCAGCGGTATCGGCCGGCTTGACCGTCAGCATGGCTGGCGCGTGTCGCGTCACCAGTCCCGGAACCGCTCGAACAGCCCGGACGTGCAGGATCTGATCGGAATGAGCCGGGTTGTTCCGTCGTCATGGACGAGCTTCACCAGATCCCCATTCTGGAAATGGCGGATCCCCTCAAGATGCCACGGCGGCTGAGCAAAGATTTCGGTAGCTCCGGTGAGCGCGTCGGTCAGGGCAACACGTTTGGTCATGGAAACCTCCCTATCTGGACGAGCGAAAACGGCGGACCTGGATCCGCCGCTTCACCTTCCAGCTTTTGAATGCCGCATACCAGCGCAGATTTGGACCACGCCTTGGTGCGGCAATTTACCGGAAGATCGGGGGTCCGCAGGTTTCCGCCCGCTTCGCCTTTCGAATGGCAGCCGGCCGTCATCTGTGGTCAGCAGGCTTCCGCATGGGGTCGTCTTTCGGATCGTTGTCGCCCTGCTGCGGGGCTTCCGGCAGCTCGCCCTGCTGGCCCTGACGGGTGTCCCTCGGGTCCAGAGTGTCGTTCTTTGGGCCGGTGCCCACAATGGGGTCCTCCATGGCACCGCCCGGAGATCCCGCTCGGATGAACAAGACATGGGGTCGAAGGGGTGGAATTGCGCCCTCCGGATCGAAACTATCGTGCAAGCTGGTCATATGGCTGGAAAGAATGTTGCGCCGGTCTGGTGGCACCTAAAGCGCCGCCAGCGTCGTTACCGACCGTCGGGGTCCGCGCCCTCGAGATACGATGATGTCACGTCAGCTATTTCCTCCGCGCGTCCAGGACATGGGTAACGAGACTTTACAGATGCTGAACTGCGTCCGCTTCAAGGTTGACCTTCCGCGGATTCCCCGAGCAGCCGTCGTCGAGACGCACCTGCTGGCTTGACAACATCAGGTCTCACCTTCATTGTCTCAACATATCTTGAGTGGTTGATTCGATGGAAGAGCAACGCGCCCTTGCCGGCTTCGCGGCGCTGTCGCAGGAGACCCGGCTGCGCATCGTCCGGCTGCTGGTCAAGGCCGGGCCGGAGGGCATGGCGGCCGGGGCCATCGGCGAGGCCCTGGGGGGTGCCAGCACCTCGCGGCTGTCGTTTCACCTGACCCATCTCGAACATGCCGGGCTGATCCGGTCCCGGCGCGAGGGGCGCTTCATCATCTACAGCGCCGTCTTTGCGACATTGGCCGGACTGATCGCATTCCTGATGCGCGATTGCTGCGACGGCCACCCCGAGATCTGCGCGCCGGTCGCGGCCGCGCTGTCCTGTTCCTGTGAACCCAGCAAGGATGCCCTGCATGGCTGACGCCTCGCCTCGTGTCTTCAACGTGCTGTTTCTCTGCACCGGCAACTCCGCCCGCTCGCTCATCGCCGAAAGCGTGCTGCGCAAGGAGGGCGGCGCGCGGTTCCGCGCCTTCTCGGCCGGCAGCCAGCCGAAGGGAGAGGTGCATCCGCGGACCCTGAAGATCCTGCAGAACTACCATTACCCGACCGAAGGGCTGCGCTCGAAAACCTGGGACGAATTCGCCGGGCCCGACGCGCCGGTGATGGATTTCGTCTTCACCGTTTGCGACGACGCGGCGGGCGAGGCCTGTCCCTATTGGCCGGGCCAGCCGATGACAGCGCATTGGGGCCTTCCAGACCCGGCAGCCGCGACCGGCAGCGAGTTGCAGCGCGACATGGCCTTCATCGAGACGCTGCGCTACATGAAGGCGCGCATCCAGGCCTTTGCCGCCCTGCCGATCGGCACCCTGGACCGCGCCAGCCTCGTCTCCAGGCTGCACGAGATCGGATGCTCCGAAGGCACAAGCGAGGCAGGAGACAGCATGGACGTCGTGATCTATCACAACCCGGACTGCGGCACTTCGCGCAACGTGCTGGCGCTGATCCGCAATGCCGGGATCGAGCCGCATGTGGTGGAATACCTCAAGACGCCGCCCTCGCGCGCGATGTTGGAGCAGCTTATCGCCCGCATGGGCATCGCGCCGCGCGATCTGCTGCGCCAGAAGGGCACGCCTTATGCCGAGCTTGGGCTGGACGACCCGGCACTACCCGACGCCGCGCTGATCGAGGCGATGCTGGCACATCCGGTGCTGATCAACCGCCCCATCGTGGTCAGCCCCAGGGGGGTGCGGCTTTGCCGGCCCTCGGAGCAGGTGCTGGACCTGCTGCCGCCGCAGCGCGCCGCCTTCAGCAAGGAGGACGGCGAGCAAGTCGTGGATGCCCAGGGCAACCGTATCCGCCCGGCCTGAAAGGAGCAGGTGATGACCCCCGACAGCCCGTCCCGCCGGCTTTCCTTTCTCGACCGCTACCTGACGCTCTGGATCTTCGCGGCCATGGCGCTCGGCATCCTGCTGGGCACGGTCTTCACCGGCCTGCCGGATGCGCTGCACGCCATGGCGGTGGGCTCGACCAACATCCCCATCGCCATCGGGCTGATCCTGATGATGTATCCGCCGCTGGCCAAGGTCCGCTACGAGGACCTGCCCAAGGTCTTTGCCGACCGGCGGGTGCTGGTGCTGTCGCTGGTGCAGAACTGGCTGATCGGGCCGGTGCTGATGTTCGCCTTAGCGGTGATCTTCCTGCGCGATCATCCCGAATACATGACCGGGCTGATCCTGATCGGCCTGGCGCGCTGCATCGCCATGGTGCTGGTCTGGAACCAGCTGGCGCGCGGCGACGGGCAATATGTCGCCGGGCTGGTGGCCTTCAACTCGACCTTCCAGATCCTGTTCTTCTCGACCTATGCCTGGCTGTTCCTGACCGTGCTGCCGCCCTTGTTCGGGCTGGAGGGCAGCGTGATCGAGGTGGGTTTCCGGACGGTGACCGAGGCGGTTCTGATCTATCTCGGCATCCCCTTCGCCGCCGGCTTCCTGACCCGGCATGTGCTGATCCGGCGCAGGGGCGAGGAGTGGTATCGGGACGTCTTCCTGCCGAAGATCAGCCCGATCACGCTGGCCGCGTTGCTCTTCACCATCGTGGCGATGTTCAGCCTGAAGGGCGGCGATGTCGTGCGCCTGCCGCTCGACACCATCAGGATCGCCGTGCCGCTGGTGCTGTATTTCGCCATCCAGTTCGTCGTCAGCTTCGCCATGGGCCGCCTGATCGCGCGGGACTACCCGCGCAGCACCGCCATCGCCTTCACCGCCGCCGGCAACAATTTCGAGCTGGCCATCGCCGTCGCCATCGCCGCCTATGGGCTGGCCTCGCCCGTGGCCTTCGCCGCCGTCATCGGCCCGCTGGTCGAGGTGCCGGTGCTGATCCTTCTGGTCAACGCCGCCCTGTGGCTGGGCCGCCGCTGGTTCCCCGCAGCAACCCCGCAAGAGGCCCGCGCATGATCCCCGACCTGCCGAACCTGTCGCCCGACTGCCTGCGCGCGCCCGCGATCCCGGACATTCCCCGCGCGACGCATCCGCCGCGCATCCTGCTGCTCTACGGCTCGCTGCGCGAACGCTCCTACAGCCGCTTCGCCACGCTGGAGGCCGAGCGCCTGCTGCGGCATTTCGGCTGCGAGACGCGGGTGTTCCACGCCAACGGCCTGCCGCTGCCCGAGGATGCCGGGCCCGACCACCCCAAGGTGCAGGAGCTGCGCGAGCTGTGCCTGTGGTCCGAGGGCCAGGTCTGGACCAGCCCGGAACGCCACGGCGCGATGACCGGGGTGATGAAATCGCAGATCGACTGGATCCCGCTGTCGATGGGGGCGATCCGTCCGACACAGGGCCGCACCCTGGCGCTGATGCAGGTCTCGGGCGGCTCGCAAAGTTTCAACGCGGTGAACCAGATGCGGGTGCTGGGCCGCTGGATGCGGATGCTGACGATCCCCAACCAGTCCTCGGTCGCCAAGGCGTATCAGGAGTTCGACGAGGCCGGCCGCATGCGGGCGTCGAGCTATTACGACCGCATCGTCGACGTGATGGAGGAACTGGTGAAGTTCACCCTGCTGACCCGCGACCTGTCGGCCTTCCTGACCGACCGCTACAGCGAGCGCAAGGAGACGGCCGCAAAGCTCGAGGAACGGCTGAACCTCAAGGCCGCGACATGAGGCTGGAGAGGCCCGACATCGGGCGGATGGCAGATCGCGAGACGCACCCGGATCGTGCCAAGAGCGACCGATCAGGCTTGAACCGCTTATAGGAAAGTTCGCCAGTGCAAGGGTACCTCTGGATCAGGTAACTGTCCACAGAACCTACGCGGATGCCTCCGGATAAGCCCCTGACCTAGATCTTCTTTTCCTCACCTGCTACGCATCTGCGCAATGCTCATCGGAGGGAAAAGATGTTCGAGGGGCATTGCCAATTTGTTGTGTCGTGAAG
>NZ_AEPN01000079.1:0-7008 GCF_000185925.1 Paracoccus sp. TRP
CCTCCGGCAAACCCGGTGCGGTTCACTGCAGTCGATCTCTTCTGCGTTTGACACGCTCCGGTCCTGCACCGCTGCATTCAACGTCACAGGGATACCTCAACCGGTCAGAGAAGGGCCAAGCCCGGAACGGGCTCGGTCTGAACACGGACAATCCGGGGAGCGGGTCAGTCTGAACCTCAGAGCCAGGACACTTCACCCTGAACCCGATCCACCAGATGCCGGGACTGAGCAACGACCACCTTACTTCAGCAGGCGCGCCAGGTAGTTGCCGTAATCGTTCTTGGCGAATTTGCGTGCCTGCTCGCGCAGTTGGTCAGCGCCAATCCAGCCCTGGCCATGGGCAATCTCTTCCGGGCAGCCAGTCTGCAAGCTTTGACGCTGTTCCAATGTGCGCACAAAGTTGCCGGCATCGAGCAGGCTGGCGTGAGTGCCGGTGTCGAGCCAGGCGAAACCCCGGCCCATCTTCTCGACCGTCAGCTGACCCTCATGCAAATAAGTCTCGAGCAGCGTAGTGATTTCAAGCTCACCACGAGCCGATGGCTTTACTTCGCGCGCGCGCGCAGGCGCTGTACCGTCAAGGAAATAAAGCCCCGTCACCGCATAATCCGAAGGCGGGACAGGCGGTTTTTCAATAATCGCGCGGGCACGGCCGTCCTGGTCAAAATCGACCACGCCATAACGCTCGGGATCGGCGACGCGATAGCCAAAAACCGTACCACCTTCGGTCCGCTGATCCGCCGAGGCCAACAAATTTGGCAAGCCGTGGCCAAAGAAAATATTGTCGCCCAGCACCATGGCCGAGGGCGCACCGGAGAGGAAGTCTTCGGCAAGGATATAGGCCTGTGCCAACCCGTCGGGCGAGGGCTGCACCAGGTATTCGAAGCTTAGCCCCCATTGGCTGCCATCACCCAGCAGACGCTGAAATTGTGCCTGATCCTCGGGCGTGGTGATGATCGCGATCTCACGAATGCCCGTAAGCATCAGCACCGAAATCGGATAATAGATCATCGGCTTGTCATAGATCGGCAACAGCTGTTTCGACACGCCCATGGTGATCGGATACAGCCGCGTGCCCGAACCGCCGGCCAGAATAATGCCCTTGCGTCGGCTGGTTGGAGTGCCGGATTGGGTCATGGTTTCAGCTCCTGTAATACCTTGGCGAGACCGGCACGCCAATCGGGGCGGTTGATGCCGAAGTCTCGTGAAATGGCGGCACAGTTCAGGCGTGAGTTCGCCGGGCGTCGCGCAGGTGTGGGATAATCCGAGGTGGCAATTTCGGTCACGCGGCAAGACAGCCCCGCCTGCGTCATGATCTCGCGCGCAAAACCGGCCCAAGAGGCATCGGGCGCGCCCGCGAAATGATAAATGCCACCCCGAGCAGGATCGGCGCGCATGGTATCAAGCATGGCAAGACAGGCGGCAGCAATATCACCCGCAGGGGTCGGGCCGCCGTGCTGATCGGCAACCACGCGCAACTCCTCACGCTCGGCACCCAGCCGCAGCATGGTCTTGACGAAATTGGCGCCATGGGCCGAAAACACCCAAGAGGTTCGCATAACCGCCCATTGCCCGCCCACACCGGCAACGCCCACCTCACCCGCAAGCTTGGTCGCGCCATAGACGCCTAGCGGGCCAGTCGGGTCAGTCTCGTCCCAAGGCCGTTCGCCCGAACCGTCAAAAACGTAATCGGTCGAGATATGCAGGAACGGCACACCCAGTTCGGCGGCGGCCCGGGCCATTGCGACCGGAGCCTCGGCGTTGATGGCGCGCGCCAGATCTGGCTCGGATTCGGCGCGATCCACGGCGGTATAGGCAGCAGCGTTCAGCACCGCTGCACAGCCCGAGGTACGAATTGCCGCAGCACAAGCCTGCGGATCAGTCAGATCAGCCTGATCGCGTCCCAGAAAACGCGCCTCGGGGACCAGACGGGCCAATTCGGTTGCAACCTGTCCGGTGCGGCCAAAGACCAAAAGGCCCTTCATGCCTTGCCAAGCCTTTCGCCAACGCCCTGACGGCTCAGCAACGGGCGCCACCAGTCTTCGTTGTTCAGGTACCATTCGACAGTACGCCTGAGCCCCTCTTCGACCGTGACCGAGGGGCGCCAACCCAGTTCGGTACGGATGCGGGTCGGGTCGATCGCATAGCGGCGGTCGTGACCTGGCCGGTCGGCAACAAAGGTGATCAGCCGGTCATGCGGCGCGGATTCTGGGCGCAGATGGTCCATATGGGCGCAAATGGTCCGCACCAGATCTATATTACGCGCCTCATTCTCGCCACCGATGTTATAGCTGCGGCCCAGGCTGCCCTTTTCCAAGGCAAGCAGCAACGCGTCGGCGTGATCCTCGACATAAAGCCAGTCGCGCACGTTGCCTCCATCACCATAGACTGGGATCGGTCGGCCATGCAGAGCGTTCAGGATCACCACTGGCACCAGCTTTTCCGGAAAATGGAAAGGCCCGTAATTGTTTGAACAATTGGTCAGCACCACCGGCAGGCCGTAGGTCTCGTGCCAGGCGCGGACCAGATGATCGGATGCGGCTTTCGAGGCCGAATAGGGGCTGCGCGGGTCATAGGGCGTAGTCTCGGTGAACTGGCCAGTTTCGCCCAAAGAGCCAAAGACCTCATCGGTCGAGATATGGTGGAAACGGAACCCCTCGGGCCGGCCCTGCGTGGTCCAGTAGGCACGCGCCGCCTCAAGCAGGTTATAGGTTCCGGTCACGTTCGTTTCGATGAATGCGCCCGGCCCGTCGATCGAGCGATCCACATGGCTTTCAGCAGCCAGATGCATGATCGCATCGGGCTTATGGGTCGAGAGGATGCGATCAAGCGCCGCCCGGTCGCGAATATCGGCCTGTTCGAAACGATAAAGCGGGCTGTCCGCGACCGAGGCCACATTCGCCAGATTAGCCGCATAGGTCAGCGCATCTAGGTTCACTACCTCATGCCCGCGCGCCACCGCCAGCCGCACCACTGCCGAACCGATGAACCCCGCGCCACCGGTCACCAGAATCTTCATAGCCTCGCCTCGTAATCAAAGGGCCCTTGATAGGTGAAAGGGCTGTCGAACTCGTTCAATGCCGGGGCCCTGGCGTCCTTGGCCGACAGAATCGGTGGATCTGTCAGGCCCCAGTCGATGCCGATACTGTCCCAGGCTACCGCCCCGTCGCAATCGGGCGCGTAATGGTCTGTACATTTGTAGAGGATTTCCGTGTCCGGCTCGCGCGTCACAAAGCCGTGCAGAAAGCCCGCCGGTACCCACAGCTGGCATCCATTCTCAAAAGACAGCTCACAGCCAGTCCATTTTCCATAAGTCGGACTGCCTTTACGGATATCGACCGCGACGTCGAAAAGCCGCCCGCGCCCACAGCGCACCAGCTTGCCTTGCGCATGCGGCGGCGACTGGAAATGCAATCCACGCAGCGTTCCGACAGCGGAGGAAAGAGAGTGATTGTCCTGAACGAACTCTGGCAGGTCGAGCCCCGCCTCGTGCAATGTCCTGCGGCTCCAGCTTTCGCTGAAAAACCCGCGTTCGTCACCGAAACGGGACGGAACAATGATCAGCACGCCCGGCAACGAGGTCTTTTGAATCTGCATCGGTCTTTAACCAGTCTACTTGTCGCATCAGCGGTATGGAGGAACTCGGAACCACGCACAAGCCATGCATGTAACGCGCAGACTAAGCGTGAGACCATTAAAATGCACGGGGAATAATGGGTGACTTATCTGGCGGGGTTAGCACTTTGTTAGGGCGGCGGGATGACCCCGCGATGAACTACCACAAGCGATCCTGCCATGCGTTACCGTCACGTTGCCACCTATACCGGCCCAGCGACAAGTTTCGTGACCAATATCACGGACCTGCAAACCCATGCCGGAACCGATGGATACACGCTTTACAGCGTTACCCATGTCGGTGGAGGCATGGCCGCCTATCGCATCACCTCGGCCGACCAGCCGATCGAGATGATCGACCGCCATGCCTATCCGCAATCGTTCCAATATGCCGGCACGCCGGGGGCCAGCATCATCACCCTCAACAGCGGACCGGTTCTGTTTGGCACCGGAATGCGCGAAACACTCGGCTCGGGGTTCCTGCTGGATGATGACGGCAGCTTTGCAGAGAGCATCCGGCTGCTGAAGGGCAAACAATCCGGCGATATCGTCCAGCTGGGCGAGTTCGAGACGACCGGGGGCCGGTTTTTCTATTTCGCGCGCGACGGGCAGACCGGGTTCGAGATCTGGAAGTTCGGCGACAAGGGCAAGATCAGCCACCTCACCGATGTCGCGCTGCCGACCGGCCCGGGCGTTCAGGGGGCCGAAATAAACGACATGCTGGTGACGCAGCTGGGGGATCGCAGCTTCATCATCTCGGCCTCGGCCATGGGCAACTATGTCGCGGTGCAGATGATCCATGCCGACGGCTCGGTAGGGACTGCGCAGATGCTATGGGCGGACCGCGGCCTCGGCATGAACCAGCCGACACATCTGGGCACGGTGACGGTTGGAGCCGTAACCTATCTGGTGGTCGCCTCGGCGCAAAGCTCGTCGCTGACCACGATGCGGCTGACCTATGACGGCGCGCTTGAGCCGGTGGATCACATCATTGACGAGCGCACGACCCGATTTGCCGGGGCCACCGCACTGGAAACCGTGATGATGGACGGCCGCGCCTTCATCTTTGTCGGCGGCGGCGATGACGGGCTCAGCGTCTTTACCATGTTGCCCGATGGACGGCTGATGCATCTGGAAACACTGGTCGACACAGACAAACTGACCCTCGCCGATGTCTCAGCCCTGTCGGCCATGGTGATCGACGGCAAGATCGCGCTCTTTGTCTCATCCCGCACCGAAAAAGGCATCACGCAATTCGCCTTTGACCCGGGAGGCATCGGCCTGACGAAGGTGGTCGGCGCCGGCAAGCAGATCGGCACCGCTGGCAGCGACATGATGCAGGCCAGCGCCAAAACCACGCATATGGACGGCGGGGCGGGCGACGACATCCTGATCGCCGGTAGCAGCCCGGTGAGGATGACCGGTGGTAAAGGAGCGGACACATTCGTCCCGATGGAGGTCAACGGCACGATCACCATCACCGATTTCGAGCTTGGCGTCGACAAGCTGGACCTATCCTTCCTGGACATGATCCGCAGCACGGGACAGCTGGTGTTCCGGCCGCAAGCCTATGGAATAAAAATCTTTTATGGAAAAACGGTTCTTGTAATCATGACACGCGACAAGACGACGCTGCAGGCGAACTCCTTTGACGAATCCCTTTTCCCGATCGGGCATTACGCGCCACCGGACATGACCACCAAAGTGGTCGGCACGGCGCGCAACGACAAGCTGGTCGCCAGCCGCTACGGCTCGAAAGTCTATGGCCTTGCTGGCAACGACAGGCTGATAGGCAGGGACGGAAACGATACTCTCGACGGGGGGACCGGCAATGACTCGCTGTTGGGCGGCGGCGGCCACGACCGGCTTTATGGCCGCGCGGGGAATGACAGGCTTTACGGCGGCGCAGGAAACGACAGGCTATACGGCGGGCCGGGAAATGACACGCTCTATGGCGGGGCGGGAAATGACAGCCTGTATGGCGAAAGCGGCAATGACATTCTGCGCGGAGACGACGGGAACGACACCCTCCACGACACACACGGCCACAACACTCTGGTGGGCGGCGAAGGGAATGACGTGCTGATCGCAGGCGCAGGCAATGATCTGCTGGACGGCGGGCCCGGGAACGACCGGATGATCGGCGGTGCAGGAAACGACCGGATGATCGGCGGCGATGGAAACGATCGGATGGTCGGTGGCGCTGGAAACGACCGGATGATCGGCGGAAACGGCGACGACCGGATGGTCGGTGGGACCGGAAACGATTCGCTTTCCGGCGGCAACGGCAATGACTTCCTGCAAGGAGACGCAGGCGACGATGTCCTTGACGGCGGGGCTGGCAACGACAGCCTGATCGGAGGTGCGGGAAACGACCGGCTCTACGGCGGGACTGGAAACGACCGGATGGCCGGTGGAACCGGCAATGACACGCTGCTGGGGGGTAGCGGCAACGATGTACTGATGGGCGATGCCGGGGACGACCTGCTTGACGGAGGGGCAGGCAACGACAAACTCCTTGGTGGGGCGGGACTGGACGTTCTGCGCGGCGGCACCGGAAATGACACCTTGGAGGGGGGGGCAGGCCATGACACGATTTACGGCGATGACGGCGATGACCTCATCAAGGGCCAACAGGACCACGACCGTCTATATGGCGGGGCCGGAAACGACACCATCTATGGTGGTGAAGGGCATGATCTGGTCGATGGCAGTATAGGCGATGATGTCCTTTACGGCGACAGCGGGAACGACACCCTGCGTGGCGGGGATGGCCGGGACTCGTTATCTGGCGGCACGGGCAACGACTGGCTGCAAGGCGATGCCGGAAATGACACGCTTTCTGGCGACAGCGGTAACGACACGCTGATCGGAGGCGCTGGCAACGACGCGCTATACGGCGGCACTGGAAACGATGTGCTTCGCGGTGGTGATGGCGCTGACCGGCTGGATGGTGGTACCGGTCATGACGATCTGGACGGCGGTACTGGCGATGATGTGCTGTTTGGCGGCGACGGTCATGACCTGCTCAAAGGCAATGACGGAAATGACCGACTACAGGGTGGCCGGGGTCATGATACGCTGATCGGCGGAGCCGGAGCTGACATTTTTGTCTTCAACTCACCAGAGGACCTGGACGGCAGTACCGATACCATCCTGGATTTCCAGCCGGACCTCGACAGGATCGACCTTTCGGGTCTCAACCTGACCTTTATCGGCTGCCAGGAGTTCTCGGGCGCAGGCCAGATTCGTCTGGAACAGCTATCCCCCGAACTGCAGCGCCTGCTGATCGACATGGACGGGGACGGTCGCGCCGATCTGACGATCGAGGTAGCAGGGCCGGTAACCCTGACCGAATCGTCTTTCCTTCTTTAGCGTTCGAGTAATTTTTTGTGT
>NZ_AEPN01000078.1:0-7108 GCF_000185925.1 Paracoccus sp. TRP
AAGCGTAAATCAATGGGTCCTGACCCTAGATTCCGGGTGAATGCCCTGTGGTCGAATTGTCCAGGCGACAGGAAGGCCGATGGCGGCAAGTTCAGGGTAGTGCCCCAGTGGGCGCACCTGGCAGGATGATTTCGGCCTGCTCGCCGCCGCCCTTGCGCGGCGACAGGCGCAGCTCGCCCCCCATCGCCTCGACAGCCGCAGCGACGATGGCGAGGCCCAGCCCGCTCCCACCGCCTGCAGGGCTGGCCGCGCCGCGATAGAAGCGCTCGGTGACATGAGGGCGGTCGGCCTCGGCGATGCCGGGGCCGCGGTCCAGCACGCTGAAGCGGATCCTCTCGCCCTCGCGCGTCAGCCGCGCCTCGACACTCGCCCCCTTGGGCGAGGCGAGGATCGCATTCTCCAGCAGGTTGCGCAGCGCCGGCGCCAGCAGCGGCCCCTGCGTGCTGCGCCATTCGGTCCCGCCGGTTTCCAGCCGCAGCGCGACGCCGCGCGCCTGCGCCAGCCCGGCCAGTTCGTCGGCCACATCGGCAAGGATCCTTGCGCCGTCCTCGGCCTGAGCCGTGCCGTCGATGGCATTCTCGGTCGCTGTCATGTCCAGAAGCTGGCGCACCATGCGGTCGGTGCGGTCGACGCCTTGCGCGATCTGCGCCAGCGCCCGGTCGCGCGTCGCGGCATCGGGGGCCAGCGTCGCGATCTGCGCCTGCGTCTTCAGCCCGGCCAGCGGGGTCTTCAGCTCATGCGCGGCGAAGGCGGTGAAGCTGCGCTCGCGCTCGCGCAGGCCCTCGACACGCTGGAAGAGGCCGTTCAGCGCCTCGATCATCGGGCGCAGCTCCGAGGGTGTGCGGGTCTCCTCCAGCGGGCCGAGATCGGTTGCGGGGCGGCGCGACAGCGCCTGCGCCAGCCGGTCCAGCGGCGTAAGCCCGCTGCGCACTGCCAGCCAGATCAGTGCCGCCAGCAGCGGCAGGACCAGCATCGCCGGGGCCAGCAACCCCATCGCCACGCCATGCACCAGCCTTTCGCGCATGAAGCGTGCATCGCCGACCATGACGCGGATGCCCAGATCCCGGTCGACATGGGTATAGACGCGCCAGATCTCGCCATCGACTTCGCGCTCGCTGAAGCCTTCCTGCTCGGCCAGTTGCCCAGACGGCGCGCCGTCGGATTCGCTTTTCAGCTGGCCGTCGAAGCCCCAGACCTGACAGATCAGCTGGCGGGCGAAGTCGTGGCGGCCGGTATCGGGCAGGGCAGGGGCTTCGTCCACCAGCGACGCCGCATCCGGCCCGGCGATGCCGCCGTTGCGCCGGATCAGCGAAGCCACCATCTGCGCCGATTCCTGCAGGCGCCGGTCCAGCACATGGCCGACCTCGGTGCGGGTCGAATGCTGGATCCAGATGACGGCGCAGAGCCAGATCGCTCCGGTCCCGGCCAGCAGGATGACGAGCAGCCGTTTGCGGATCGAACTCATGAACCTCCCTCCGCCAGCCGATATCCCGCCCCGCGCACGGTGTCGATGAAGTCGCGGCCCAGCTTGGCGCGCAGGTGGTGGATATGGACCTCGACGGTATTGCTTTCGACGTCCTCCTGCCAGCCGTAGAGGCGCTCTTCCAGCTGCGTCTTGGACAGGATTCGGCCCGGATGTTCGACCAGCGCCTGGAGGATGGCGAATTCGCGGCGCGAAAAGCGCAGCTCGCGAGGCCCGATGCGCCCGGTCTGCGTCGCCGGATCCAGCCGCAGCCCGTTCCATTCGATCACCGCCGCGGCGCGGCCTTCCTGCCGGCGCAGCATGGCGCGCAGCCGGGCGGCGAGCTCGTCCAGATCGAAGGGCTTGCCCAGATAGTCGTCCGCCCCCGCGTCCAGCCCCTGCACCCGGTCGCGCACCCGGTCGCGGGCGGTCAGCAGCAGGACCGGCAGCTTTGATCCCGCCGCGCGCAATTCGGCCAGCAGGTCCAGCCCCGAGCCATCGGGCAGCATGATGTCCAGGACAACGCCCGCGAAGCCCCCCGCCTCCAGCGCCGCGCGGGCATCGGCGAGGGTGCCGACCGCATCGGCGGTAAAGCCCGAGAGGCCCAGCCCGACGGCGATCCCATCGGACAGGACCGGGTCGTCTTCGACGATCAGCAGGCGCATGGCGTGTTTCCTTCGAATTCCTCGATCACACTTTCGTCGATCAAGCTTAAGCTGGGCTTAAGGTGGCGTCTCTAGCCAGCCCGGCATGATGACGAGAATGTTTGCTCCCCTGATGGCTGCGCTTTCGCTGCTGATCGCCGGTTTCCTGGCGACGGCGCAGGCGCAGCCTTTGCAACCCGAAGACGCCTTCGCCCTGAGCGTAAGTCAAGGCGAGGATGGCGCGCTGGTGCTGAATTGGCGCATCGCCGAGGGCTATTATCTCTATCGCAGCAGTTTCGCGGCGGAGGCGGATGGCCAGAGCCTGCCGCTGTCCCTGCCCGAAGGCGAGGCTTACGAGGACCCGTATTTCGGCGAGGGCCAGATCTATCGCGGCGAGGTCACGGCGCGGCTTGCGCATGCGGGCCAGCCGGTCACCCTGCATTGGCAGGGCTGTCAGCAGGACGGTATCTGCTATGCCCCGCAAAGCGCACAGCTGGATCCGGAAGGCAGGGTGCTGGCCGACGTGGACACCGGCGGTTCGGGCTGGAGCCCTCAGACGCAGGGTGCGTCCGATCCAGCCGGCGCGGCGCAAACGGATACGGGATTGACGCTGGCACAGGATGAGGGGCTGGTGCAGGGTCTGGCCGCGCGCGGCGGCGGGGCGCTGGTGATTGCGGGTTTCCTCGGCTTCGGGCTGCTGCTGGCCTTCACGCCCTGCGTCTTTCCGATGTTTCCCATCGTCGCCGGCATGCTGGCCGGGCAGGGAGAGGCACTGACTGCAAGGCGCGGGTTGGCCCTGACGGGCGCTTATGTGCTGGCGATGGCGGTGGCCTTCGGGCTGCTGGGCATCGCCGCGGCATGGTCGGGGGCGAATTTGCAGATGGTGCTGCAATCGCCGATAGCCATCGGCGTGATCGCGGCGATCTTTGTCGCGCTGGCCCTGTCGATGTTCGGTTTCTACGAATTGCAGATGCCGCTGGCGCTGCAAGCCCGTCTTGGCCGGGTGGCTGGCCGTCGCGGCTCGATAGGTGGGGCGGCAGCGCTCGGCTTCACCTCGGCGCTGATCGTGGGGCCGTGTGTGACCGCGCCGCTGGCCGGGGCGTTGCTCTATATCGCGCAGACCGGCGACGTGATGCTGGGGGCGATGGCGCTGTTCACACTGGGACTGGGGCAGGGGCTGCCGCTGCTGGCCATCGGGATCTTCGGCCCGCGCATCCTGCCCCGCGGCGGAGGCTGGATGGAGGGGGCGAAGCGCGCTTTCGGCGTGATTTTTCTCGGCTTTGCGATCTGGCTGGCGGGGCGCGTGCTGCCGGGGCCGGTCACGCTGGCGCTCTGGGCCGCGCTGCTGGTCGGTGCGGCGGTGTTCCTGGGCGCGCTGGACCGGCTGGACGGCGCCGCTTCCTGCAACCGCCGGCTTGGCGCTGCGCTGGGGGTGCTGCTGCTGTTTACCGGGCTGTTGCAGGGCCTCGGCGCGGCGCTAGGGGCGGATGATCCGCTGCGCCCGCTGGCGCCACTGGCGGGGACCACGGCCGCCGCGCCGGCCTCTGAGGCGCAATTCGCCGAAGTCACCACCCGCGCCGGGCTGGACCGGGCGCTGGCCTCGGCGGGGGGGGGGGCCGGGGGGGGGGGGGAGCCAGTGCTGCTTTATGTCACCGCCGACTGGTGCGTGACCTGCCGCGTGATCGAGCGCGGTCCGCTGGCCGACCCGGCAGTCCATGCCGCGCTGGCCGACATGGCGGCGATCAAGCTGGACGTCAGCACCTTCGATGCCGAGGCGCAGGCGCTGATGCGGGATCTGGCCGCCGCCGGGCCGCCGACGATGATCTTTCTCGACGCCGCCCGCGCCGAGGCGCCCGACAGCCGGTTGATCGGCGAGATGGACAGCGCCGCGCTGCTGGCCTCGATCGGGAAGGTGGTCCGGTGAATGCGGTCTCGATAGGGCCGCTGGTCTTCGACGGCGCGCGCTTTGCCGCCATCGTGGGGCTGCTGCTGTTCTTCGTGGTGACCGAGATCATGGCGCGGCTGCAAAAGAGCGATGCGTCCCGATGGGCGGGATTTGCCGTGCTGGTCTGGATCGTAGCCGCGCGCATGGGTTTCGTTGTCGCCAACTGGCCCAGCTTTGCCGATCATCCTCTGGATGCGATCAAGCTGTGGCAGGGAGGCTTCCTGCCCGCTGCCGGCTGGGCCGGCGGCAGCGCCGTTTTCCTGTTGGCGCTGTTGCGACGGGCGCGAGGCGCGGTCCTGCCGCTTGCTCTTGGCAGCGCGGCGGCGCTGGTCGGGCATCAGGCCGTCATCGCCACCCTGACACGTCCGGCGGTCACGATCCCGGACATGCAGCTGATCGCGCTGGACGGGCGCGGCGTGCACCTGGGCGGACGCGACTGGCCGGTGGTTCTGAACCTCTGGGCGACCTGGTGCCCGCCCTGCCGGCGCGAGATGCCGATGATGACCGAACTGGCCGCCAAGACGCCCGGCGTCGATTTCGTCTTCGCCAATCAGGGCGAGGAGGCCGAACAGGTCGTGGCCTTCCTGAAGGCCGAGGGCCTGCCCGCCGAGGGCATGATCCGCGACCCGCGCCATCGGCTGATGGGGGCGCTGAATGCGGTCGGCCTGCCCTCGACGCTGGTCTTCGACGCCAAGGGACGGCTGGTCGCGGCGCATACGGGCGAGATCTCGCGCGCCGCCCTGACCCGGATGATCGCGCAGGCGACGGGAGAATGACGATGAACCCGATACGATCCGCATGGGCGGGCGCGGCCCTGCTGGCGCTGGCGGCCTGCGCCTCGACCGAACCGACAGCCCCCGCCGATCCGCCGCCTGCCATCCGCCCCGAACTGGCGGCCATGTATGGCGCGATGGAGGATAACGGCCACCACATCCCCGCCGTCTCGCCGCGACTGCTGGCCGAGGACAAGGCGCGGCAGGTCGTGGACTACTGGAGCGAGGAAAAGCCCGGCACGATCATCGTCGATCCCCATGCCCGCTATCTCTACCAGGTGCAGCCGGGCAACAGGGCGATGCGCTATGCCGTCGCCGTGGGCGCGGCCGGCTACGGCTTCACCGGCGAGGCGCATATCCCCTATCAGCGCGACTGGCCAAGCTGGAAGCCCACCGACAACATGGTCGCGACCCAGCCCGAGCTTTACGGCCCGGTGGAAAAGGGGCTGGAAGGCGGCATCGACAACCCGATGGGCGCCCGCGCGCTCTATCTGCACAACGGCCGGGGCGACACCTATTACCGCATCCACGGCACCATGGACCCGGCCTCGATCGGGCAGGCGACCTCGGCGGGCTGCATCCGGCTGTTCAACCAGGACATCATCCACCTGGCCGGACAGACCGGCAGCATGACCAAGGTCGTCGTGCTGAGCGAGGCGGAATCCGGCAAGGGCACGGTGCCGCTGGGCCAGCCCTTGCCCGCGCCGCCGGATGCGCTGGCTGCCGGCCCCGTTCAGACAGGAGGAACGACATGAGCATCACCCGACGCGACGTCCTGGCCGGAACCGCCGGCCTTGGCCTGGCGGGCCTTGCCGGAGGGGTCGTCCTGCTGACCCGGAGCAGGGGAGGCGGGAACGGCGCCAGCGGCACCGCCGCGGCCGAGATGACCGCCGACGACGTGCTGCACGACCCCGACAATCCGGTGCTGGGCAACCCCGCGGGCACGCTGACCATCGTCGAATATTTCGATTACCAATGCCCCTACTGCAAGCTGGGCCATGCCATGCTGACCCGCGTGGTCGGCGAGGACGGCGACATCCGGCTGGTGATGAAGGACTGGCCGATCTTCGGCGCGCCCTCGGTCCTGGCCAGCCAGCTGGTTCTCGGGGCGGCCGCGATGGGCGATTACGCGCAGGCCCTCAAGGCGCTGATGGCGACCGAAGCCAGGCTCTCCGAGGATCGGATCCGGCAGGTGCTGGGCGACGGCGGCATCGACACCGGCGCGGCGCTGGCCGCTTATCGCGCCGAGCGCGACAAATGGGACGGACTGCTGGCGCGTAACTCGGCGCAGGCGGCGGCGCTGGGGCTGCGCGGCACGCCTGCCTTCATCATCGGCGCCAGAATCTATCCCGGCGCGCTGGACGAAACCCGCCTGCGCGGCGCTATTGCCGAGGCCCGGCGGGCGGCGTGACGCTAGACAACCGAAGGAGCGGGCAACCCCGCTGCCATTACGTCCCGGCATTGCCGGGTTGGAAAAACACGAAGGAGAGAACATGCAACGCCGTCACCTTGTCCTCGCGGGCGTCAGCCTGCTGGCGATGCCGGTCTTGGGCGGAAACGCCCTTGCGCAGGAACGCGCCAACCCGATGCCCGAAGAACTGCGCAAGTCCTTGGAGCGCGACCCCACCGCGCCGGTGCTTGGCAATCCGGACGGCGACATCACTCTGACCGAGTTCTTCGACTACAACTGTCCCTTTTGCCGCAAGATGGTCGATCCGATGCATCGGCTGATCACCTCGGACAAGAACCTGCGGGTGGTGTTCCGCGAATGGCCGGTCTTCGGCGAGGATTCCGAGTTCGCCACCCGGGCCTCGCTCGCTTCGCTGCAGCAGCGGAAATACTGGCAGATGCATACCGCGATGTTCCGCACCAAGGGCCGCGTAACCGAAGCGGCCACCATGCGCGCCGCGCGCGAGGTAGGCCTCGACACCGTCCGGCTGGAGCGCGACATGCAGGCCGAGCCGGTCGAGCGCCACATCACCATGAGCGGCATGCTGGCCGAACATATGGGCCTGATGGGCACCCCCACCTTCGTCGCCGGCGACGAGGGCGCTTTCGGCGAATACAGCCTCGACGACCTGCGCGGACTGGTGCAGCGCGCAAGGGAAACCATGGGTTAGCCAGGGCCTCGCGGTTGCTCGAGCCTGATCAATATGATCTGAACTGCCCGAGGATTTTCTCCCTTTCGAAGGTTGATGCGACGATTGCGTAACCGTTCCATTGTCCGGCCATGGACCGCCGCTCTGTTCCTCTGCACGGCATTGCCAAGTTGGGTGATTGTGGG
>NZ_AEPN01000077.1:0-7467 GCF_000185925.1 Paracoccus sp. TRP
CCCGCCGGAACGCCAGAGCCGCGAGGCGCTTTCTGGCAAGGCTCATCGCGCAATTCGGCCAGCCGCGTGTGATGATCACCGACAAGCTGCGCAGCTACTTCAAGCCAATCCGGAACCTGGCTCCCGACGCCGACCACAGGGCACACAAGGGGCTGAACAACCTGGTCGAGGGCTCACACAGACCAACGCGACGGCGAGAGAAGATCATGGGACGCTTCAACGACAGGCGCAGAGATTCCTCGCCGCCCATGACCAGATCAACACCCTCTTCCGTCCCCGCCGCTATCGTCTCACCGCATCTTCATACCGCCACGCACGGGCTGACGCCTTCAGCCTGTGGAACGACTATGCGCTCGAGATGAACGCATAAGCGCTCACGCTTCGCCCCCCTTTGCGCCCACAATCACCCAACTGGGCAATGCCCGCCAGACCGCCGAAATCCATATCCGCATCGCCCTCATGAACCGCTTCAATGCCCTCGGATCCGCCGAGATCAAACGCGTGGCATGAACTCAACGCGGAAAGGGAAAACTGCGCTCACACACTGACTTCTGCAACAACGCCGACTGAATGTATCGCTTGACCTGCTGCTCCAAGAGGTGGCCGAAGCGGCCAATATCCAGCATACGACGAAACCCGTTCAGGTCCTCAGCTTTTCGGCCTGCCCCTCGGTCAAAGGCCGGATCGCCTTGCCGTCCAGCAGCAGATGCAGCCGCGCCGTCTCCTCCAGCTCTTCCATCGCATATTGCGCGTCTCTCAGCGTCGATCCGGCCACGACCGGGCCGTGGTTCGACAGCAGCATGGCGTGATGATCCGCCGCCGCCGCTTCCACCGCGCGGGCGAGGTCTCGGTCGCCGGGCGCGAAATAGGGGATCAGCGGCAGCCGCCCCACCCGCATCACGTAATAGGCGGTCAGCGGCGGCAGCACGTCGGCCGGATCGACATCGCCAAGGATCGACACCGCCACCGAATGGGTCGAATGCAGATGCACGACCGCCCCGGCACCGGCGCGCCGACAATAGACGCAGGAATGCAGGAAGGCTTCCTTGGTCGGCTTGTCCCCCGACAGATGGTTGCAGTCCTCATCCAGATGCGAAAGCCGGCCCGGCTCCAGCGCACCAAGCGAGACATTCGTGGGCGTCATCAGCATCGACCCGTCGGACAAGCGCACCGAGATGTTGCCCGTCGAGCCAGAGCTGAGACGGCGATCGAACAGGGACTTGCCGACCTCGGCGATCAGATCGCGCATCCGGGTGGCTTCGGACAGGATCGCGGTCATGGCAGCAACCTCCATGCCTTCAGGAAAAATTCCTCTGCCCCGAAGTTTCCCGATTTCAGGGCAAGCGCCAGGGGGGCCGCGCCGCCCCTCGACCGGGTCCAGGGCACGCCGGGGTCGATTTCAGGGCCAATTTCCAATGCGGGCACGCCCAGGCGGGTGACGACAGCGCCGGATGTCTCGCCGCCCGCAATCACGAAGCGGTTGAAGCCACGGCCGGCAAGCGCCTCGGCCAGGTCCGAAAGGAAAGCCTCGACCACTGCGCCCGCGCGGTCGCGGCCCAAGCGGTCCTGCGCCCGCTGCACCTCGGCAGGCTCGGCGCTGGACCAGACGAGCGGCGGCAGTTCCCCGGCCGCACCCAGGCAAAACGACACGGCTTCGGCGACGGAAACGCGGTTCTCGGCAATCGCGATGGCGTCGAGTTTCAGGGCCGGAACGCCGTCCGCAATGGCGCGGGCGATCTGCTGACGGGTCGCGGCGGAACACGAGCCCGCCAGGAACACGGCGCGGCCATCGGGAACCGGCAGGGCGGTTTCCGATGCCGCCCTGCCCTGCGGCAGGAAGTTCGCGGGCAAGCCAAGGGCGATCCCCGATCCGCCGGTAATCAACGGCAGGTCGCGCGCCGCACGACCGATGGCGCGAAGATCGGCATCGTCAATGGCGTCAACGATGGCGATGCCGGAAAGCCTGTCGAAGGCGGATTTCAACGCCGCATCCCCCGCCGCCACGGTCTCGCGCCCGATCAGGCTGACCCTGTTCCCACTTTGCCGTCCCAGAACCCGCACCAGATCGGCGTCGCGCATCGGCGTCAGCGGATGGTCCTTCATGCTGCTTTCCGACAAAAGCCGATCACCGACGAACAGATGGCCGCGATAGACGGTCCTGCCATTTGTCGGAAAGGCCGGGCAGGCGATGGTGCGATCCGTGCCAAGGAACGTCATCAGTGCATCCGCCACCGGGCCGATATTGCCCTGATCTGTGGAATCGAAGGTCGAGCAATACTTGAACAGGAACTGCCGCGCGCCCCAGTTCCGCAGGACCTCTGCCGCCGCCAGCGACATACGGACTGCCTCCGCCGCCGGATTGGTGCGGGATTTCATCGAGACGACGACCGCTTCGGCATCGCCGATATCCAGGTCGGGCGTCGGAACGCCGACGACCTGCAAAACCCTCATCCCCTCGCGGGACAGGGTCAGCGACAGGTCCGTCGCCCCGGTCAGGTCGTCCGCGATTGCACCGATGAACATTGCGCTTCTCCTCATTCCCGCCAGGGCGCGAACCAGCCCAAGCCCTCGCCCGTCGTCGAGAGCGGCCGGTATTCGCAGCCGACATGGCCCTGATAGCCGATCTGGTCCAGCACGCCGAAAATCCGCGCGTCGTCCAATTCGCCCGTCCCCGGCTCGTTCCGGCCGGGCACCGAGGCGGTCTGGACATGGCCGATGAGCGGCAGCAGGGTCTTCAGCGCCTCGGTCACGTCGCCATGCATGATCTGGCGGTGATAGATGTCGAATTGCAGCTTGACGTTCGGCAGGCCGAGGCCGGCGATCATATCCTCGGCCATGCCGAAATCCGACAGCAGATAGCCCGGCATGTCGCGCCCGTTCAGCGGTTCGAGCAGGATGTCGATGCCGGACGGCCCTGCCCTCTCGGCCGCCTCGACGATCGCGTCGCGGTAGCGGTCGCGATGCGGCGCGCTTTGCGCCGAGGCGATCCCCGCCATCAGATGCAGCCGGGGCACTGACAGGACCCGCGCATAATCCAGCCCAAGCGCCAATGCCCTGCTGAACTCATCCGCCCGTTCGGGGAGGGCGGCGATCCCGCGCTCGCCCGCCGTCCAGTCTCCGGGGGGCAGGTTGAACAGCACGATGCGCAGGCCCGCGCTGTCGGCCGCCTTGCGGATGGTTTCCGCCGGGTGGTCGTAGGGAAACAGGAACTCGACCGCGCGGAACCCGGCATCCGCCGCCGCCGCGAAACGGTCGAGAAACGGCAATTCGCAGAACATCATGGTCAGATTAGCCGCGAAACGAGGCATCGCGATACTCCTTCATGGCATGGCGACCACCTCGCGGTCGCCGGATGGGTCACTCGGCGGCTTCCGACCGCCGATGCAGGCGGATGATCTCATCCATCGAGGCATCGGCCTTGAAGCCCAGCTCGTTGGCCCGCTTCGTGTCGAAGCTGCGGGGCCAGCTTTCGATGATCCGGGCGATGGCGGGGTCTGGCTCGTCCCGGATCAGCGCCACCGCCTGATCGCCCGCCACGCGGCGCAGCGCCTCGATCTGTTCGGCGACGCTGACGCAGACGCCCGGCAGGGTCAGGTTGCGCCGGTCGCCAAGTGCGGCGCCGTCCAGCGCGGCGGCGTGCAGGATGAAGCCGGCCGCCGCCTCGGGGCTGGCGAACCAGTGCCGGATCGAGCGGTCGACCGGCAGCACCGCCGGTTCGCCCTTCAGCGGCTCGCGCAGGATGTTCGAGAAGAAGCCCGAGGCGGCGCGGTTGGGACGGCCCGGACGGATGCATATCGTGGGCAGGCGGATGCCAATCCCGTCGAAGAAGCCGCGCCGGCTGTAATCGGCCAGCAGAAGCTCGCCGATGGCTTTCTGCGTGCCATAGCTGGTCAGCGGCGTCAGGATATGGTCGTCGCCGATCGGATCGGGCAGCGGCGCACCGAACACCGCGAGCGACGAGGTGAAGACCACGCGCGGGCAATAATCGTCGCCCGCCAGCCGGATCGCCTCGAACAGCGCGCGGGTGCCGTCGAGGTTGATCGCATAGCCCTTTTCGAAATCCGCCTCGGCTTCCGAGGAGACGATGGCCGCCAGATGCAGGATGACATCCGGGCGCAGGGCCACCAGTTCTTCGGCCACGCCGGGCTGCGACAGGTCCCGCCGTTCCAGCCGCAGCACGCCCGTGAACCCTTCGGGCGCGGCGGGCTGGAAGACATCCACCAGCGTCAGCGCGGTGACGGGCTTGCCACCCAACTCGCCGTCCCTGGCCAGTTTCGCGGCGACCTTGCGGCCAAGCATCCCCGCGCCGCCGATGATCATGATATGCATGTTCTTTCTCCTGTCCTGCGGATCGGCGGCCAGCATCAGCCGGTGACGCCGAAAAACTTCAGCAATGCCACGGCCTGTCCCTCGGTCATCGCGGATCCCGGAATGACCGAGGCGCCTTCCGCCTGCGCCTTGCGCATCAACGCGGTCGGGGTCGGGGCGGGAACGATGTCGGCGACGGTCATGCCCGGCGCGAAGACGCCGACCTCGCCCGGCAGGCCGTCATCAGGGTTCATGCCGACGGGCGTCGCATTGACGACGATGTCGTGTCCAACGGCATCCGGCCCGCCACGGCGCACCACACAGCCCGGAAAAGCCGCCGCCAGGTTGGCAACCAGGCTGCCCGCGCGCCCGTCATCGAGGTCGGCGACCGTGATGGCGGCCGCACCGGCCTGAGCGAAGGAAACCGCGATGGCGCGCCCCGCACCCCCGGCACCCAGCAGCAGCACCCTTGCGCCAACGGGATCACGGACGGCTTTCACCGCATTCAAAAGGCCGATGCCGTCGACGATCTCGGCCGTCCAGCTTCCATCCTCTTCCCGGCGCATGGCGTTCAGGCCACCGACCAGTTTCGCCCCGGTGCCGATGCGGTCGGCAAAAGCCATGCAGCGTTCCTTGAAGGGATAGGTCACGATGAAGCCCGCCATGTTGCCAAGCGAAAGCAGCGCGGGAAAAACCCCGTCGAAAGCCTCGGCCGGAATGTGCAGGGGCACGACGGCAAGATCCTTGCCCGCCGCCGCGATCCGGGGATTGAGCAGGCCCGGCGTCCGCGCCTTGGCGATCGGATCGCCGATCATGCCGATAAGTCTTGTCGTCGCCTTTACGGTCATGCCATACTCTTTCGGTTTCCCTGCCCCGCTCATACCTGCGAGACGTGCGGCAGCTCGTCTTTCGACAGCGAATATTGCAGCGCATAGACGCCGCGGCGGATTTCGCCCTCGGCCCCCGCCGCGCGCAGGCCGTCGTCGCAAAGCGGACCCGAGGCGCGAAGGGCGGAAAGGACGGCGGCATCCGTCAACTCCACCAGCACGATCACATCCGCCACCGCATCCGGCCCGCCGCGCAGGCGCGTTTCCTCGGTGTTCTGCCGCCCCATCTCGCCCTGCCCCTTCAGAAGGTGGGCGCCGACCACACCGGGCCGCGCGGCGATTTCGGGCAGGACGCTTTCGGCCAGGCGATGCAGGAAAGCGTCGGTCGCCTCGCCACCCGAAAGCCGCACCGCCTCGACCAGCGCCCCCTCGCCGCAGCCCCAGCTTCCCAGAACCCGGCAGACCGTGCGCGAGGTGTCGGTGAAATGGCGCACCACGGCCCTCGTCCAGGGCGAAGGCGTGTTCAGCGCGGCGCGATATGCGTCCGAGGTGAAATCCTCGGGCCGGTCGGCCTCGTAGAAGTTGAAGAACTTCGGATGCCCGTCCAAGGCGACATAGCGCCGCCCCCGGCGGAATCCGGGCAAGGCGACACGCTCGGGAATATGTTCGTGAACGTGCCAGTTCAGAAATTCCGTCTCGGCATCCTGCTGGATGCCGTTCCAGATCGCCAGCACTGCCTGACCTTGAATTGCCATAACCGATCCTGCCGTTTCGGGTGCCGGAACCCCGGCACCGCATTCGATTGCAAAAGTTCAGACGCCGGGACGGCGGGCGGCATGGGCCGCGCGCCAGGCCTGGACCACGTCCTCGGTCAGCGGAACGACCTTCTGTTCCTGCTCGCCCAAACGGGTGATCCCAAGCCGCATGACGTCGCCGGGCTTCATGAAGTTCGGCGGCACCTTGCCCAGCCCCACGCCCGGAGGCGTGCCGGTCGTGACGATATCGCCGGGCTGAAGCGCCATGTAGCGACTAAGATAGGACAAGAGGAAAGCGCAGGTGAAGATCATCCGGCTGGTGGTGCCGGTCTGCACGCGCTTGCCGTTCAGGTCGAGCCAGAGGTCCAGTTCCTGCGGGTCGCCTACCTCGTCGGCGGTCACGATCCAGGGACCGCAGGGCGCAAAGCCGGGATGGCTCTTGCCCTTGGTCCACTGGCCCTCGCGGTGCAACTGGTAATGGCGTTCGGACACGTCGTTCAGAACCATGTAGCCCGCGACATGGCTCAGCGCCTCGGCCTCGGTCACGTTCCAGCAGGGCGTGCCGATGACGAAGGCCAGTTCGACCTCCCAATCGAGCTGGGTCGAATCCTCGGGGAACCAGACCGGGTCGTTGGCCCCGCAAAGGGCGGCGGTGTGCTTGTTGAAAAGGATCGGCTCCTGCGGGATGGGGGCGTTGGTCTCTTCGGCGTGATCGGTATAGTTCAGCCCGATGCAGACAAGGTTCGGCACATGCGCCACCGGCACGCCATAGCGCACAGGCCCGGCGATCTCGGGCAGGCTGGCGGTATCGGCGGCGGCGATGGTGGCCAGCCCTTCCGGCGACAGCGCCCATGCGTCGATGTCAGTGACCACCGATGACAGGTCCCTGAGCTTGCCCTGGTCGTCCACGATGCCCGGACGTTCGGCGCCGGCCTCGCCATAGCGGAAAAGTTTCATCCTCGTCTTCCTCTCGTCTGGTTCCTGCTTGCGTCAGGGCAAGCCTTCTTCATTGCCGGACTTAGGGTTCAGTCCGACCTGTGGTCATCTGGTGGAACCGGCGCGCTGGCGCCGGTCGCGCAAGGTTCAGTTCAGGGTGCGGCGGGGTTTGCGGCGGCCCTCCGGCGCGCTGGCCAATCCGGCAGCGAGCCCCATCGGCTGTTCGGAAAACAGCCGTGCATCCATCGTCTTCAGATCCGCCGCGATTTCGGGGCGGAAGGCCATGTTGGCCAGGATGTCCTGCTCCAGATCGACGCCCGGCGCGATCTCGATCAGGCGCAACCCGTTCGGACCCACGTCGAACACGCCGCGCTCGGTGACGAACAGCGCGACGCGGCCTTCCTCGGCGGCGAAGCCGGCGTTGTAGCAGATCTGCTCGATCTGCGGCACGAACTTCCGGTGGCGGCCCTCCTGCACGATCCGCAGGCGGTTGTCGCAACATTCGATCTGCAAGCCCCCCGAGGTGAAGGTGCCGCTGAACACCACCTTGCGCGCGTTCTGGCTGATGTTGATGAAGCCGCCGACGCCGACGATCTTGTCGCCGAAGCGGCTGATTGTTGATTTCCGTCGAGACGTGACCC